>CADBOL010000262.1 GCA_902796295.1 Oscillospiraceae bacterium | reverse complement strand
TGGTGGAGACACACGGGCTCGAACCGTGGACCTCCTGCGTGTGAAGCAGGCACTCTGACCAGCTGAGCTATGCCTCCGTTATATGGCTTATTTATTTTACCATAAATATTATAATTGTCAACCGTGAAAATCAATTTGTAAAAAAGCTTTCAAATTTATTGTAATTGATATACTCGTCATTTTTAGATGAAATTCTCACGCGGTTATAGGCAAGTATAAAGAGAATAACCACAAAACCGAGCCAGATAAACGAGCCGTGGCTTCCTTTGAGAGTAGTCAGGAAATCATATGCGCCGTGCATTATCGCCGGAATAAGCAGAGCTTTCTTCCTGCAGTAATTTGATTTGAGCATCTCTCCCCTGTTATTCCAGAGCTTCGCGGCTCCGTACCATACGCCCATGAATACTCCGAAGCAGGCGTGACCGGGAACGGCGGTGAAAGCCCTGACAACAGCAGTTGAAAAACCGTACTGCATCACGTAGCCGATATTTTCCCACAACGCAAATCCAAGCGAAACAGAGACAGAGTAAACAACGCCGTCAAATGAGCAGTTGAAATGCTGTGAATTCCAGGTGCGCTTTTTAAGAAGAACATATTTTGCACCCTCCTCGGCAAAAGCAACAATACCGAAATATAAAACGGCATTATATATAAGCGAACCCTCTGTAAAGAATCTGCCGAGAACCGAAATACCGACGCTCTCGAGAAAACCAGCAACTGTTGTTGAGATAATACCCATTATTACCAGGGATACAATAAGACCGACAGGCTCTCTCTCAAGTCTGTCTGCTTTATATACTTTAATAAGAAGCACCACAGCGGGTATAACCGCTGCGGCAACCGGAATCATACCGAACATATACTCAATCCTTATATATGGAATTACCCTCGCAGTCAATAGCGACATAGACGGGAAAATCTCTGAGTACAAGGCGCTTTATACTCTCGCAGCCGAGTTCGGGAAAAGCAATCTCTTCATACTCCGCAATATGTCTCGCGCAGAGAGCTCCGGCTCCACCTATGGCGCAGAAATAAACCGCCCTGTTTCTGACAACGGCGTCAATGACCTCTTTATTTCTTTTACCCTTGCCTATCATAGCGGCAAGGCCGAGATCAAGCAGCCTGGGTGAATACGGGTCCATCCTGCCGGATGTGGTAGGTCCGCAGCTGCCGATTGGAAGCCCTTCGGGAGCGGGAGTGGGCCCTGCGAAATATATGCAGGCATCCTTGATCTCAATGGGTAATTCCCTGCCCTCATCGAGCAGGGAAAACAGTTTTTTATGCGCGGCATCTCTGGCAGTATAGCATATACCGCTGAGATAAACCGAATCTCCGGCTCTGAGAGCGGGAATCCGCTCCCTGAGCTCATTAATATTCAGATAATATACTGACATATCATTCTCCTGAATGCAGACTGCCTGCAGCGGCTTCAAGCTCATCTATAAGCTTATCAACGCTTGTTTTGACTGCGCTGAGCGAATAATCCAGATTAACCTGAGCTGTGCGGACTCTCTCACCCGCGGCTTTGACATCAAGCGATGCGGCATTTATAGAGTCTCCGGCTCTGAGAAGGGCCCTGCCGGCTGATTCCTTTGCGCTTTCCACAAGAGAATCGGAATACTTCAGAGCATCCTGAATCAGACTGTTGGACTTATCGTTTTTAAGAGAGGCATTCTCCGCTTTCAGAGATTCCACCTCGCTCAGGAGTGAATTCACCTGCTCCTCAAGGGCAAGATTCTTCTCTTCGGCATTTTCGAGCAATACTTTCATATTACTGATTTCAGATGCCTGTCTGTCATTGTCGCTCATCAGTTCATCAAGCTTTGAACTGTCAACGCTCTTCTGTCTGAGCTCATCTGCGAGAGAAACATTCTCGCTCTGCAGCTTCTCGACATAATCAAGCACTTCGGATCTTCTGAAACCGCCGAATACAGTCTTTTTGAGAATTCTGTCACTGTTATTCATTATTTAACCCTGTTTCTTTAAGGATATGGCTTTCTTTGCCTTGTCGGCAATATTCTGAGCATCGAGGCCGAAAATATGAAGCAGCTCAACAGCCGGGCCGGATTTACCGAAAACATCGTTTACGCCGACTCTGACAACCGGAACACAGGTGCCTGTTTCACAGATTGCTTCGCTCACAGCGCTGCCGAGACCGCCGATAATATTATGCTCCTCTGCGGTAACAACACAGCCGGTCTTTGAGGCGGAAGCGCAGATTGTTTCGGCATCAAGCGGTTTGATTGTAGGCACATTGACTATCTCAGCATCAATGCCTTCATTCGCGAGAAGCTTTTTAGCCTCAATTGCTTCGTTAACCATAAGACCGGTAGCGCAGATTGTGACATCCTTTCCTTCGCTGAGTATAACAGCTTTTCCCCATTTGAATTCATAACTGTCATCAAAAACACAGGGAACGGCAAGTCTGCCGAATCTCATATATACCGGGCCTTCATATTCCGCGGCTGCAAGCACGGCTGCTCTCGCCTCAACAGCATCGGCGGGATTGATTATAACCATACCGGGGATGCTTCTCATAAGGGCGATGTCTTCACAGCACTGATGGCTTGCGCCGTCTTCACCTACAGAGATACCTGCGTGAGTAGCGCCGATTTTCACATTAAGATGAGGATAGCCGATAGAATTCCTAACCTGCTCAAATGCCCTGCCGGCGGCAAACATGGCGAATGTACTCGCAAATACGGTGAATCCCGTAGTAGCAAGACCGGCGGCAACGCCCATCATATTGCTCTCCTGAATACCGGAATCAATAAATCTTGAAGGGAACGCTTTTTTGAACATACCCGTCTTTGTGGCGGCTGCAAGGTCTGCATCGAGTACTATGACCTTATCATTCTTTTCGCCAAGCTCTACAAGAGCTTTACCGTAAGCGTCGCGGGTGGCCATTTTAATTACATCTGACATATTATTCCCCTCCTTATTTCTCAAGCACGGCAAGGGCGGCATTCAGCTCATCCATCGCCTGTTTATACTCTTCTTCATTGGGGGCTTTTCCGTGCCAGCCTACCTGATCTTCCATATAGGAGACACCCTTACCCTTGACACTCTTGGCAAGCAGGAGTGTAGGTCTGCCTTTGCATTCACGCGCTGCGGCAAAAGCTTTTTCTATTTCATCAAAATCATGAGCGTTGATTTCGATTACATTCCAGCCGAAAGCAGCGAATTTTTCACCTATGGGATAAACGGAATTGACTTCTTCAACGCTGCCGTCAATCTGGAGATTATTGTTATCAACAACCGCAACAAGATTGTCAAGCTTTTTGGCGCTCGCGTACATAGCCGCCTCCCAGACCTGACCTTCCTGAATCTCACCGTCACCGAGAACGGTATATACTCTGAAATCTTTGCCGGAAAGCTTTGCGCCCAGAGCCATACCGCAGGCGGCAGAGATGCCCTGGCCGAGTGAGCCGGTGCACATATCAACGCCGGGAGTATAGGCAATGCTGGGATGTCCCTGAAGCTTTGAATCGCTCTTTCTGAGAGTCTTTATCCACTCCTGAGGGAAAAATCCCTTCAGAGCAAGAACAGCATAGAGCGCGGGAGCTGCATGACCCTTTGAAAGAACAAAGCGGTCTCTGTTTTCATCCTTGGGATTCGCCGCGTCAACATTCATATGCGCAAAATAGAGATATGTAATAATGTCAACGCAAGAGAGTGCTCCGCCGGGATGGCCGGATTTTGCATTGAAGGTACCTTCAATTATCCCCATCCTTGCTTTACAGGCGGTTATTTCCAGTTGCTTTTTTAATGCTGCATCCATAGCAGCCACCTCCCATTATAATTTATGATTATTTTTCAATAACTCTTGATTCAAGATAACCGAGGAAATCAGCTACGGCTCCGTCATTATTGTGACAGGAGACATAATCGGCAATCCTCTTGAGCGGCTTTGGTGAAGATGCGGTACATCCCGAGATTTCCACCTTGGAAAGCATTTTATAATCGTTATAATAGTCACCGATAGCCGCAGTATGCGAAGGATCTATACCGAGAATTTCGCAGAGCTTGAGCACAGCCGTGCCCTTGTTGGCTCCCTTTGCCTGAATCTGAACGCTGACAATGGAAGAATCAATCACGCTGTATTCTCTGTCGGGAACATCGAGAAGGACTTTCTTGAGCTGTTTTATCCTCCACATAGGGCCGAAAAAGACCACCTTGGCCCAGTCATCTGTCGGCACCTCATTGAGATATCTGAAATACTTATGAGATACTTTTTCTGCATTGAGATAAAACTTTGCCCAGAAACCTATACCGCTTATATAAAGATTATCTTTGGTATTGATAATAGTATCAACAGTCGGAAACTTTGAGCCGATTTCAACCGCGGATTTAATTGAGTTTTCACTCAGCGGTTTAAACCAGAGCATTTTTTCTTTGACAAAATCGTAAATACCGGCCCCGCCCATTACAATAGCGGGCACTCCGAAAATCGGCAGTTTGTTATAATGAAAACCCATCGACTCGGGATTACGGTCGGAAGCAAGTGTAAAAGTGCCGCCTTTATTCACAAAATCAAGCACGGCTTTATAATTTGCAAGGGGAAGCTTTCTTTTCTTATCAAGCAGCGTCCCGTCAATATCCGAAGCTACAAGCCAGGATGAATACGGTGATTCGCTCATACATCTCTCCTTAATCTGTTTATAAAATCGGTGAAATAATCCGGAAGAGGAGCTTCAAATCTCATTCTCTCACCGCTGACCGGATGTGTAAAACCCAGAACGGCGGCGTGGAGGCACTGTCCTCCCGGAAGTGCGGGCTTTCCGCCCGGTCCGTAAACCGTATCGCCGGCAACCGGATGGCCGATATATGCCATATGAACTCTGATCTGATGAGTCCTGCCTGTCTCAAGCCGGCATTTAATCAGCGAAAAGCCGCTGAATTCTTCAATAACCTCATAATGTGTAACCGCTTCTTTTGAGTTCTTTACGGTTACACACATCTTTTTTCTGTCGGCGGTGTTCCTGCCTATGGGAGCATTAATAACACCCTCCGGCTCTTTTAACCTGCCGTAAACAACGGCTCTGTATTCCCTGTCAAGAGAATGCTCCTTAATCTGGGATGTCAAAGATAAATGAGCGGAATCGGTTTTGGCAACGAGAAGCAATCCGCTTGTATCTTTGTCAATCCTGTGAACAATACCGGGTCGGATAACTCCGTTTATACCGGAAAGCGAATCTCCGCAGTGATACATAAGAGCATTGACAAGGGTTCCGCTGTAATTGCCCGGAGCGGGGTGAACAACCATCCCTCTGGGTTTATTGACTACCAGAAGAGAGTTATCTTCAAACACAATGTCAAGAGGAATATTCTCAGCCGATAAATTCAGAGATTCGGGCTCGGGTACGGTAAACTCTATCATATCACCCAGCCGGGGTCTGTAATT
>CADBOL010000261.1 GCA_902796295.1 Oscillospiraceae bacterium | reverse complement strand
TCCAGTAGGGAATGAGTTTCTCTTCCCACTGCCATTTGAGAATCTCGGTGAAATCATCCGGCCAGGGGCAGACAACCCAGTTCGGGTGCTTTGACTCCTCGCAGTCACCGGGGCAGCCGGAGAATGTGTTTATTTGATGGATTCCGAGTTTTTCGGCAAGCAGAATGGTGTCTTTGATTGCCTTGTCAAACATCTGCGCCTGCGCCCTGTCGGGATGAACGGGGTTTCCGTGGCAGGAAAGAGCGCTGATCTGCATATCATACTTTTTGATAAGGTCTTTGAATGCCTGAAGCTTGCTCTCGTCCGCAAGCAGCTCTTCCGGGTTCGCGTGTGCATTGCCCGGGAATCCGCCGCAGCCTATCTCAACCATCTCGATGCCGAGTGACTTGAAATATTTAAGTGCATCCTCAAGCGGGATATTTGAAAGCAAAGTGGTAAAAACTCCTAATTTCATATCAATTCTCCTTTTCAGCAGGCGCTGTCAATAAGCTCCCTGAGATATTTAAGGCTTCTTGCAATGTCTTCAAATCCGTTGGGCTCGGGGTCGTCATTCTCGACTATGAGCCACTCCATCTCCATCGCTTTTGCGGCTCTGACCACGGCCACAAGGTCGCAGTCTCCCTCGCCGAGAGCTTTCGGATGGCGGTCGATACCGTCCTTCACATGCAGATGAACTATATTATCCATATTCGCGAGCAGATATTTGTAATTGTCAACGCCGGCGCAGAAGCTCCAGTAAGTGTCTATCTCGAGGCTGCAGTAGCTGCCGATGACATCTATCGGCAGTCTCTTGTTGCGCATGGGCCTGAATTCCTCTGTGTGGTTATGATAATAGGTGGTGATTCCGTATTTTTCCATCGCGTAATCGCGGGCTCTGCCGAGGATTTTACCGGTTTTGACACACTCTTCCTGAGTTGAATGCGGCGCTCCGCCGACACCTACCGCCTTAACGCCGAGTTTATGCTGGAATTCTATGGTCTCCTCAAGCTTTTCGGCCTTGAAATCATCGAGTCCGATATGTCCTCCGACACATACAAGCCCCAGCTCATCGAGCTTCGCGCGTATGGTATCGGCATCAGTATCGAAATATCCTGCGAATTCAACGCCGTCATAGCCGATTTCCTTAACCTTTTCGAGGGCTTTAAGCAGGCTTTCGCTGTCGCTTATCGCGTCTCTTACGGAATACATCTGAACAGCAATTTTCATTTTATCATTCCTCTTCGTTGAAGTAGTAGGGCTTGCCCGATTCGGCTGATTTATAGATACCCTCGAGTATCTGCGTTACCACCATCGCCTGCTCGGGTTTGGTCGAGAGCTCGTGATTATTGATGATTGCATCGTAAAAAGCCAGATTTTCAAGGTCTTCAGCCCTGTCGGAAGCGCCGTCAAAGAATGCAACTCCGCCGGCATCAAAATTGGGCTTTTCAATAACCTGTCTGTTATTCTTGATATAGTTCAGACGAAGGCCGTCAAGCATATCGGCTCCGCCCTTGTCTCCGCAGAGAAGAGTTATCGCCTCGTGAGGATCGGCAATATTCAGTGCCCAGCTTGACTCAACGCTAACTGTTGCGCCGTTTTCCATCACGACAAAACCGAAGGCGGAATCCTCAACCGTATACTGCTTGGGATCCCAGTCGCCCCAGGCGTTGCCCGTTCCGTTTGCCTCGCCGAGTTTTTTGTATTTTACACCCACGCACATTTTGGGCTTGTAGTTATTCATCATCCAGAGAGTGAGGTCGAGAGCGTGAGTGCCTATGTCGATAAGCGGGCCGCCGCCCTGCTCATATTCATTGAGGAAAACGCCCCAGGTGGGCACCGCTCTTCTGCGCAGCGCGATTGCTCTGGCGTAATAGATATCACCGAGCTCGCCTTTATCGCAGCAGGCCTTGAGATAGAGTGAATCTCCTCTCCAGCGCGACTGATAGCCGATTGAAAGCTTTTTGCCCGTTCTCACGGACGCCTCATACATCGCCTTTGCCTCGGCATATGTCTTTGCCATGGGCTTTTCACAAAGAACGTGTTTGCCCGCTTCGAGCGAATCAATGGTAATGAATGAATGTGAGCGGTTCGGTGTGCAGACATGAATTGCGGTTATCTCAGTCTCTTTTGCAAGAAGCTCTTTGTAATCCTCATAAACTCTTGCGTCCTCTGTGCCGTATTTTTCCGCAGCTTCCGCGGCTCTCTCTTTTATGATGTCGCAGAAAGCGACAACCTCAACATTTTTGTTTCTTGAAAGAGCGGGCAGATGCTTTCCGTTTGCAATTCCTCCGCAGCCTATGATGCCGACCTTCAGTTTTTCCATAATTATGCCTCCTCGCTTTCAGATGTCAGATATTTGTAATATAAAATCAAAATTGCCTTATTTTTTGCCGAGCAGTATTGTGCCGGCGATTCCCGCTGACTCAAGCAGCATGATGAGCACGGCGATAAGAGTTGTTATTCCCTTTGCGCCGACTCCCGCGACAACCGTGAGCAGTATGCCGACTATCATGGCGGCAAGCTGCATTATCAGGCCGAATTTATTCTTTGACGCCATTGAGCAGGCCGTCGCTATTGCCTTGAGCATTGACGATGCCTCGCCGTCGTGGATGATTCCCGCCGGAAGTCTGTCTGTGACAGCATCCTTGCGGCGCTTGTAAAGTCTGCCGGCAACCGATGAAAGAATCTTGAAGTTATCGGGGTTGAGACCGAATCTGCCCGAGATAAGATCCTCGGTAACATTGACATCGTTTGTGCGTACAAGTATCTGAATGCCGTTGTTTTCAAGCTGTCTGAGATAATTCTTGATGTTGTCGTCAACGCTGTAGCTGACCACAAACATCGCGGCAAGCTGCTCGTTGCAGGCAAGGTATATAATCTTTCTGCCGTCGTGTGCGTATTTATCTTCAAACGCTTTATCCGGGGCCTTGATATTGTGGTGAACGAGCATATTTCTGTTTCCGAGGAGCACCTTCTGCTCATAAATCCTCGCGGAAATACCCATCTTGTCTTCATAAACAAGCTCTCTGACGGGGGGAAGAAGATCCTGCCTGCCGTCGACAACCTGCTCAAAGCAATCCTTGAGAGGTCCGCCCGATTTGATAACCATAGCGGCGGCGTAGAGTAATACAACATCAATGCGCATGCTCTTGAAATCTTTCATTCCGTGCATTGTGCAGGCGCCGCGGTCAAATATATCGGCTGAATCGAGCACCACGGCGTTTGCCTGTGAGACAGTGTCCGCCGTGTCTATGCCGGCTATCATCGCACCGTCTCTGTTAAGACGGCTGTTTGAAATGAAGGTGATGAAAGAGGGGATGAATTTGCCGAATATCGGTGCGCTCAGGCACACGCCCGCGGTGAATGTGACAAAGAATGACATGAAATCTTTCTTGACTATTCCCGCAATAACACCCGCGATAAGCGAGGCGGCGACTGAACCTATGAGCATATATTTCGAATACTTTTCCGTATCGCGCTCACTCTCGGAATTCTTGATGAAATCCGACGGGAAAGCGATGCTTGAAGAATAGTAAATCTTGGCGTCGCCCATAAGCAGACCCCTGCCGAGCTCAAAGACTTCGCTCTCATTGTCAAACGGATGCACTGCATACATATTATGCTCATATGAAAACGCGCAGACAGAGAAGTTGTTGAGGATTCTCCTTGCGTCAATGACATCCGTAATCTTGTTAAGTAGCAGACCGAATACCGCGATCACGCCGAAAACGGGGTGAGGACCTTTATCGAGTGTAACAGCGGCAAGGGTATTCTCTATAAGGGCAATGACAACTGCAATGACGGTAGCCGAATTGCCCGTGATTTTACCTTTGACGGTCTGTGTGAATGTATCGAAAAATCTGCCGGAATCAAGGATGACCGCGGCAATTATAAGCAGAGCGTTGAGCACGCACAGCACAACCGACTTTGATGAGAAAAAGCCGGATTCAAAGAAATTATCTGCAATGGGTGTAATCAGGGCAAAGAACAGAAGCACTGCCTCAACCGCGCCCGTCATAATCATGCTTTTGAAAGTTCTGTTTACACGCTCCTGGAGCTTTGCGTAAATCTTGTTTTTCTCGGAAGGTTCGTTGTATTCGCCCACCTCGTCAACAAGGGATGCGGAGGGCTTTTCATCGGCGGTGAATGCTTCGGCTTCATCCTCGAGGGGCAGATCCTCTGAGATTTCATTGAAGCTCTCTCCGAATTCACTGTCAATATCATCTATCTTGAAGGATTTTGCCTTCTGTTTTCTCTTCTGGCTGAGGTTTTCCTCAACATCGTCTTCCCTTGACTGCTCGGGAACGGCCTCCTCGGGAATATCGACAAAATCGGTGAGGATTATCTGGCCGTCAACATTGTTTTCGGCCTTTTCGCGGATTGCGGAATCCTTGTCTGGCAGAGGAATAATCTTTGTTTTTTCCTCTTCGAATTTTTTGGAGGCGGCTTCGGCAGTCATGACCGTCGGCATAGCCTCAAGGTCTCCGCCCTCTTTGCTGCCGTATTTTTTGACAACTATACCCGATTTGTCATAGGGGTATTCCGGCTCCTTCTCCTCTTCTTCGGGGAGCTCTATATCTTCGGGCCTCAGCTTCTCAAAGAATTTCTTTCTGAAATCTATGTGAGACCCGGATGTGGAGGAGATATCTTCAATGTCATCGTCCTTTTTGCCGATGACAAAGCTCGGAGGAAGCGGCTCCTCTTTTTCGGGTTTGTTATTGTATTTGATTTCCGCAGGCTCCGGCACCGCATCGGGCATAACTATGGTTTCCAGGCTGAAAAGTTCGGGATCGAAATCATCGATAACCTCGTCCTCTTCAAAGAATACCTCCTGCCCGTCAACTTCGCTGCCCGAGAAGATATCGGTCAGATCATCTGCGGCATCATATCCGGAATCTCCCGAGTCCTCTCTGATTGTGAAGATGCTGTCATCATAGCCTGACGATCCCAGCATTTTCTCAAGCCTGTCTGAGGCCGATTCCTTTTTCGGCTCCTCCGGCACATATTCTTCGCCGCTCTCCTCGGCAATAAGGCGGTCAATATCTGCCATTGACCATTCTTTTTCCGGCTCAATATCCGGCATGCCTTCCGATTTCTCAGCGCGCACCTGCCTGAGAATCTGCTCAAGCTCGTCGTCTCTTGAACCTGAATTCAAAAAATCACTCATTGCTTTCACCTCACCTGTATTTTATGATTTCATACATAAGAATCCCTGCGGCAACAGATGCGTTCAGGGAATTGATTCTTCCTCTCATCGGCAGCGAAACGATAAAATCGCATTTTTCTCTGACAAGCCGGCTTAATCCCCTGCCCTCACTGCCTATGACCAGGGCAACCGCGCCGTCATATTTCACTTTATCCCATCTCTCGCCGTCCATATCCGCGCCGTAGACCCACAGGCCCTTTTCCTTGAGCTCGTCAATGGTCTGCGCGAGATTGGGAACTCTCGCGACCGGCATATACTCAACGGCTCCGGCGGAAACCTTGCCGACAGCATAAGTCAGCGACACTCCGCGCCGTTTCGGAATAATCACGCCGTGAGCTCCGCAGGCGTCGGCAGAGCGGATAATTGCTCCGAGATTGTGCGGATCCTCTATCTCATCGCATATTATCAGAAACGGAGGCTCTCCTCTTTCGGCTGCGAGCGAGAGCATATCATCAACACTTGAATATTCGTGTGCGGCAACTCTCGCGGCCACGCCCTGATGA
>CADBOL010000260.1 GCA_902796295.1 Oscillospiraceae bacterium | reverse complement strand
GTAAATCACGCCGTGAAGGGCGAGGGGGACGGTCGGCCACTGATACTTTTTGATTCCGCCGTAATAATGAGTCTTGAAATATCCGAGCTCCTCATCCTCATAGAGCGGATTGGGCTTTAAATCAAGACGGGGTGAATCAATATGCGCGGCAACAATCTTAGTGCCGTTTTTCACTGACTTTTTGCCGAATGTCGTGAGAATCAGCGCCTTGCCGTGAATATCAAAATAAACCTTATCGCCCGCCTTGTATTTTGCGGCGCGGTCAAATTCCTTATATCCTTTTTTGACTGCCTGTGCTTTTACGAAAGAGTTTACCTCTCTCTCCGTGCGGCAGGCATTGAGAAAATCAATGTAACCCTCGCAGAATTTCATCGCTTTGTCTGTCTCTTTTTCATTGCAGACATTAAAAGCGTTTGAAGGATTGTAAAAAAGCTCCTCCTTGAGAATATCCGCCTTTGTCTTTTCACTCATTTATATCAGATCCTTTCGGTTAAGAATTTCCTGTTTTATATCCGTCTTTCCGTCATTGATCAATACAATGTCGGATTTTGATTTGTAATATTCCTCATCCCTCTGCGCGCCGATACGCGTAAGGGCGTCTTCACGGCTGATCCCGTCACGCTGCATTATTCTCTCAATGCGCACGCTCTCGGGCGCCGTCACGCAGATTATCTTGTCACATACAACGGTAAGAGGACTCTCAAACAAAACCGGGGCGTCTATAACCGCCGCCTTGGCTCCGCTCTGCTCTGCCGTATGAATACGCTCTGCGGTAAGCCTTGTGATTTCGGGGTGAGTTATCGAATTCAAAGCCCGTGTCTTCTCTTCGCAGGAGAACGCCCTGCGGGCAAGCTCTCCTCTGTCGAGGGCTCCGTCTTTAAATATGTCATCGCCGAATTCCTCTTTGAGGCGCTTTATAACACCGGGGATTTCCACCGCCTCGCGCGCGAGTGAATCGGTATCAATCACGGCCATTCCGAGCTGCCCGAGTATTCTCCCGGCATATCCCTTGCCCGCGCCCGTCTGACCCGTGAGGCCGTAAACGGGTATCCCGAAATCGAGGTCGATCACTCTGAATGCCGCGGAGCGCAGAAGCCGGTTATATACCGCGAGACCCACTCCCTCGGGAGACGGACATCTGACAAACGCCTCTTTGCATCCGGTTTCATCCACACGGCGCAAAACATCAAAAATCTTTTGTGCCTGAGATGAGCTGTCATCCTCTCTGCCGTATTCGAGAGCGCAGTCAAACTGCTCTCCCTCGCCGTCAAAGCAAACTGCGCAGATTTTTTCTCTGTGGGCTTTGAGAAATTTTTTATATGATTCAAAACTCCCTTTGATAATCGAGACCCGTGTCTCGGGAGCGTAGTGTTTGTATTTCATTCCCGGGGACTGCGCTTTTTCGCCGTCCTCAAGCTTTTCGAAAACCGCGTGTGAAATGGTGATTTCACCGAGCACTTCCCTGAGCTCCCCCGGAGTAACCCCGCCGGGTCTGAGAAGCGCGGGAGGAGATGTCACCAGAGTAATCACTGTTGACTCAACTCCCACAGAGCACTCACCGCCGTCAACTACCGCGTCAATTTTACCGTCGAGATCGCGCAAAACGTGCTCCGCCTTTGTCGGGCTCGGTCTTCCCGAAGCGTTTGCGCTCGGAGCGGCAAGCGGTACTCCCGCCGCCTTTATTACGGCTCTCGCCGCGGGATGAGACGGCATCCTGATTGCCACGGTATCGAGACCCGCCGTAACCTCATCGGGAACAAGGGACGATCTTTTCATAATCACCGTCAGAGGTCCCGGCCAGAATCTTTCCGCAAGCGCCGCCAGGCGCTCATCGACTTTCTCGACAAGCGGCGGTATTTCTCCGGGTGACTGAACGTGAACTATCAGCGGATTATCCTGAGGCCTGCCTTTGGCGGTAAATATTTTCTTTACCGCCCCGGGGTCAAGCGCGTTTGCCGCAAGCCCGTAAACCGTTTCGGTCGGAATTGCGACAAGCCCTCCGCTCCTGAGGATTTCACCCGCCGTCTGAGCTGTATTCTCATCTTCTGCTTTCAGATAAAGCGTTTTCATTCTATTGCTCTGCCTTCAGTTTTTCCGCGGTATCCGCGGTAATAAGGGCATCGATTATCTCATCAAGGTCGCCGTTGACAATGGAATCTATCTTGTAAAGCGTAAGATTGATACGGTGATCGCTGACTCTGCCCTGTGGGAAATTATAGGTGCGGATTCTCTCGCTTCTGTCGCCTGTGCCGACCTGTGCACGGCGCTCGCCGGCGATTGCGCTCTGTTGCTTTTCCCTCTCCATCTCAAGTATCTTTGAGCGAAGCACCTTCATCGCCTTGTCTTTGTTTTTATACTGGCTTCTCTCATCCTGACACTCAACGACAGTACCTGTCGGGATGTGTGTTATCCTTATGGCACTCTCGGTCTTGTTTATATGCTGACCGCCCGCTCCGCTTGAGCGGAATGTGTCTATCTGGAGATCCGACGGGTTTATTTCAACATCCACATCCTCTGCCTCGGGAAGCACGGCAACCGTCGCGGTTGAGGTCTGTATGCGTCCCTGGCTCTCTGTCTCGGGCACTCTCTGCACCCTGTGGACTCCGCTCTCGAATTTGAGGCGGGAATAAGCTCCCTCGCCCTCTATCATGAAGCTGATTTCCTTGAAGCCGCCGAGCTCCGTGGCGTTTTCGCTGACGACCTCACATTTAAAGCCTTTTGCCTCGGCATACATTGAATACATCCTGTAAAGCACGCCCGCAAAGAGCGACGCCTCTTCTCCGCCCGCGCCCGCTCTGATTTCGACCACAACGTTTTTATCGTCATTCGGGTCGCGGGGCAGCAGCAGGGCTTTGAGTTCTTCGGTACACCGGGCTGTAAGCTCCTTGGCGTTTTCAAACTCATCTCTCACCATTTCCTTGAAGTCGGGCTCGAGGCCGCCGCTCTCAAGCAGATCCTTTGCCTCATTCATATCCGCCTCGAGCTTTTTGTATTCGCGGTATTTCTCGACCACCGGCGTGAGAGTCTTGAGCTCCTGCATTATTTTTTTGTATTCGTCAATATCGGAGGCGATATCACTGTCGCAGAGTCTCTCATTGAGAAAATCATAACGGCGCTCCACCTCTGTAAGCTTGTCAAGCATCTTCTTCACGCAATACTTTCTTTATATTCTTCTCGATTTTAACGCGGTCGAGCATTACCTCCCGCCCGCAGTTGATACATTTGATCCGGATATCCGCACCGACTCTCGTCACGAGGAATTCATTGTTCCCGCAGGGGTGCGGTTTACGCATCTGAAGCCTGTCTCCCAATCTTATATCCATACACACCTGCCGTATCAGCCGTAAAAATGCTGGGTATAAACATAGTATTTTGTCGGGTCGCACTCTTTGGCAACTCCGATACCTATCTTTTTGAATTCGGGATTCATTATGTTTTCATAGTGGCCGGGCGATGCCTTCCACGCGGCGCACACCTCGGCGGCAGTCGGGTAATACCAGCCGATATTTTCACCGGATAATCCGGTTGTGTATCCGTTCTCTATAAACAGGGATGAATAACTCTTGAGATTCGGCCTTGTATGGCTGTGTCTGCCGGACCATGCAATCTCTTCCGAGCGGACATTCGCCTGCTCCGTGAGCTTTTCGTCAAGCTTGAGAGGGGCAATGCCCTTCTCGGCTCTCATGGCATTTGTAAGGCGCAGAATCTCGTTTATCATGGCGCTGTATGTCTGTCTGTTCTGTTTCGCGGCGGGGAGCAGATCATTGTATTTAGCCGTATAGAGGCGGCGGTCATAGGTTCTGCCCGTCTCCTCCTCCTTGAGGATATATCTCTTGCCGTTTTCGTCAAAGCCGTAATAAATCGTCACGTGTCTGTACATGTCAACGCCGTATTTGAGATCGGAGGTGTAGGTTTTATCCACCTTCTCAACTCTGCCGGTGTATCCGTCAAAACCGTTATCCACGGTCGACACGGCCGAAGTCGTTTCAACGAGCGTTGTATGTGTATTTCTTGCCGTGGTTGTGCGGGCTGAAGTGTGAGTCCTTTCGGCCACGGTTCTCGTCACTCTCGACGATGTTGTGGACGAAGTCGTGCTTTCGGATGTTTCGGCCGAAGTCTCGGTGAAGGTTGTGATGATTTCCTCGACTGTTTCCTCAATCGCCTCGGTAACTTCCTCAATTACGGAGTTGATTTTCACCGCCGGGTCGGGCTCGGCGGGTGACGCATCGGTCTGTGAAGCATCGGAATCGCTCGCCGGGGTCACGCCCGCGTCGGCGGGAGCAGCGTCTGTAAGGGTTGCGCTTGACAGGGAAGCCGCGCCTGCTGCAGCGTCATCAATCAGCTTCGGAGTCGGGAGACCGCATGAAGCAAACATAAAAATCAGCGCGCAGGAAATAATAATAAGTGTGATTTTTGCTCTCATTAAAAAGCACCTTTGCCTTTACCATTTGTTTGCGGGACATTTCTGTTTTTTGAATGCCGCTCTGAATTCGGGGTAGCATCCGCATTTAAGGCAGGTCCCGTCCGCCAGAAATCCGCATTTTTTACACTCGCCGAGTCTGGATGAATAAACATCCGG
Source organism: Oscillospiraceae bacterium (assembly GCA_902796295.1). Lineage (GTDB taxonomy): Bacteria > Bacillota > Clostridia > Oscillospirales > Acutalibacteraceae > CAG-177. The sequence goes on along the minus strand of CADBOL010000260.1, from coordinate 1,831 downwards.
GGAGGCTTTCTCCTTTTCGGAAAGTTTCTCTATTCTCCGGCGTATGTCGAGCATAATGCCGTCTTTTCCGCTCTCAAGGAGCAGACATCTGCGGCAGACCCTCTCCTCTTCACTCATAATGTGATTGAAAACTTAACGACCGAGCAGGGAGGAATAACGGCTGTAAATCCGTCATCCGTCTTTTCGAAGCCCTTAAACTCTTCTGTCTTGACTGCCGTTTTATTGTCAAATGTGTTGAATGCGTCAACGGCGCCCGTGAGAATCTCGGCCTTGATATCGCTGACGGTGCTGTCGGCAATCTGACATTTTATCTCGGCGCTCTCATCGGCGCTTGTGTTTGCGATCGTTGAGCAGATGACTCCTTTTTCATCAACCGAGGCGCTCTCAATAAGCTGCGGCAGTCTGTCGGAATCGCTGCCCGCCTCGCCGCTTGTGATGAATGAACCTAGAAGCGTATTCTGCTGATGCTCTCTGAACATTCTGAATACATAGTATGTGGGCGTGAGCACCATATCGGCGCCGTCCGTGAGTGCAACGGACTGCAGCACATTGATTGTCTGGGCGATGTTGCACATCCTTATACGGTCCGAATGTTTATTGAATATATTCAGCGTGAGAGCCGCGACTATCGCGTCGCGCATCGAATTCTGCTGATAGAGGAATCCGGGATTTGTACCGGGCTCAACATCGTGCCAGGTGCCCCACTCGTCAACAATCAGATTGACTCTCTTTGACGGGTCGTATCTGTTCATTATCTCGATATGGCGACGGATAATCTCGTCAATGTGATATGCCTTGCGCAGAGTCTTGTAGTATTCGTCTTTTGAGAATTCCGTGGCGCTGCCCTTGTGGCCCCAGTCGTGGGTGACGGTGTAGTAATGGAGTGAGAGACCGTCCATAAGCCAGTGGGCTTTTTTCATGACTGTCTCGGTCCAGCCGTAATCCTCGGCATTCGGCCCGCAGGCGATTTTATAAATCCTGTTATTGCTGTCGTAATTGCGGACATATGTCTGATAGCGTCTGTATAAATCCGCATAGTAGGAGGGCTCCATACATCCGCCGCAGCCCCAGTTTTCGTTGCCGACGCCGAAATATTTCACCTTCCAGGGCTCTTCTCTGCCGTTTTCTCTTCTGAGATTTGCCAGAGGCGATTCTCCGCCGAAGGTCATATACTCAACCCACTCGCTCATTTCCCTGACGGTGCCGCTGCCGACATTGCCGTTTACATAGGCGTCGCAGCCGAGCAGACTGCAAAGCTCAAAGAATTCATGAGTGCCGAAGCTGTTGTCTTCAATAACTCCGCCCCAGTGGGTGTTGATCATCTTTTTTCTTCCGGAGGGGTCGCCGATACCGTCTCTCCAGTGATATTCATCGGCAAAGCATCCTCCGGGCCATCTGAGCACGGGCAGCCCCATATCCCTGAGAGCCTCGAGCACATCCTTCCTCATCCCGTTGATATTGGGGATTCCGGAATCTTTGCCTACAAAGAGTCCCTCATAAATGCATCTGCCGAGATGCTCGGAAAAACTGCCGTAAATATCCTTGTTTATGACTGATTTTTTTTCGTTTGGATTTATGAGATATTTTTCCATATCTTTACCCCTTTTTTTAAGGTTATTCCGGTTTTCGGACATAAAAACCCATAATCAAAATAAAGTATAACATATTATTTTAAATAAATAAATAGGAAATCGGAAAAAACAGGAATTTTTTCGGGGAAAAATTTTCTTGACAAACCGGGTCGGCTCTGTTATAATACGCCTTGCAATTGCGGATGTAGCTCATCTGGTAGAGCGCCACCTTGCCAAGGTGGAGGTAGCGAGTTCGAGCC
>CADBOL010000259.1 GCA_902796295.1 Oscillospiraceae bacterium | reverse complement strand
GTCATACAAAGGTTCCGCTGTTATCATTTCACATGACAGATATTTTCTCGATAAAATCTGCAATAAGACAGTCGAGATTTCAAATAAAAAATCATATTTCACAAACGGTAACTATTCCGTTCACGCAAAACTCAGGGAAGAGCGGGTCGAAATCGAGAGAAGGCATTATGAAAATCAGCTCGCCGAAATCAAGAGAATTGAGGGTATAATAGAGCAGCAGAGATCCTTTGCCAGAGAGCGCAACTTCATCACCGCCGAGAGCAAAAGGAAAATGCTCGAAAAGAAAAAATCCGAGCTCATCGAGCCCGAAAAAAATATGAAAAAAATGCGCGTTAAATTCACTCCTGAATGCGAAACCGGAAATGACGTGCTTTTCACGGAGAATCTTTCGAAATCATTCGGAGATAAGACCCTTTTCACAAACGGCTCAATGCAGATTTATAAAAATGACAGAGCTTTTATCATCGGAGCCAACGGCTGCGGCAAGACGACCCTGCTCAGGATACTTACCCGCAGTATTTCCGCCGACAGCGGCACTTTCTTTTTCGGCTCAAACGTAAAAACCGGTTATTTCGATCAGTCCCTCGGAAATCTTAAGGGTGGCAAGACGGTACTTGATGAAATATGGGATGAGCACCGCTCCATGACCGAGACAAAAGTCAGAAACTGTCTTTCTCTTTTCCTGTTTACCGGGGATGATGTTTATAAGGATACGGATTCTCTCAGCGGCGGCGAAAAGGCAAAGCTATGCCTGCTGAAGCTCATGCTTTCGGGAGCCAATGTCCTTCTGCTCGACGAGCCGACCAACCATCTCGATATTTCCTCGCGCGAGGTGCTTGAAACGGCGCTGGCCGACTTTGAGGGAACTATTATCGCCGTGTCGCATGACAGATATTTCATTAATAAGCTCGCGACAAAAATAATCCGTATGAGACCGGACGGCTTTGAAAAGTTTGACGGCGACTATGATGATTACTGCAGGGCTGTGCTTTCGGAGCCAGCGGCGGCGAAGGCAAACGAAAAGCCCAAAGTGAATCTTTATAAACTGCGCAAGGAGCGCGAGAGCGAGATAAACCGTCTTAAAGGAAAGATAAGAAGAGGAGAGGCGGAGATTGATTCACTCGAAAACGAGATTTCGGAGCTGAATGAAACTCTTTCTTCGCCCGAGACGGCCGCCGACTATGAAAAGGTCATCTCTCTCACCGGAAAGATTGAAGAGCTCACGGCAAAACAGCTTGAGCTTATGGATGAATGGGAAAAAAACAGCAAACGGCTCGCGGAGCTTACGGAGGTACAGAATGAATCAGTCTGAAATGTTCGGCAGCGCAAAGTGGATAGACTGCGAGGGCGGTGAATGCGCGCCGATTTTTATAAAAAAATTCAGCGCGGTAAAGGGAGAGAAAGCTGAGATAACAATCTGCGGTCTCGGCTGGTTTGATTTGCACATAAACGGCGTACGTGTCGGCGATGAGCTGCTCGTGCCGTCCGCGTCAAATTACAGCCGCAGGGATATGTCCTCCTGGAGTTATCCGCTCTATGATGAGATGGGTTTCCGTACTTATGTTGAAAAATATGATATAAGCAGATATATTGCAGACGGTGAAAACACGGCCGAGATCATGCTCGGCACCGGATATTATCATCAGGATATGCGCAGGGCAGAGGGCAATGTTGATTACGGCACGCCGAAGCTCTGCTTCAGGATTATGAAAGACAGCGGTGAGGTTATCAGCGACAGCGGCACTCTCGCCCATAAAGGATATTTCAGAAGGTGCAATCTTTATTTCGGCGAGTTTCAGGATTTCACCGCCGTGCCGGGAGAAAATGAATTCGCTCCCGCGCGCGAGATTGAGACTCCGGATACGGAGTTTCATTACCGGATTGCTCCGCCGGACAGGGTCACGGAAACAATCACCGGATTCAAGGTTATTAAAACCGGAGACGGCATTAAGCTTTATGATATCGGAGTGAATACGGTAGGCAGAGCGGTCATCAGATGCGGTAAAAATGGCGAGCATGTCACTGTATCCTATGCCGAGGAAATCGGCGGAAACGAGCGCTACGGAATCCATTTCAGCGATGACAGATACATTGATGAATTCATCACCGACGGTGTACAGAGCGAGTATAAGACCCGCTTCGGCTGGCAGGGATTCAGATATGTCGCCGTCAGCGAAAACGCGGAGCTTATAAGAGTTGATGTTATTCACACCGACTGCGCCGTCACATCTGCTTTCGACAGCGACAGCGAAATTCTCAACTGGCTCTACAAAACATTTATTCACACTCAGCTTTGCAATATGCACTCGGGTGTCCCTTCCGACTGCCCGCACCGTGAGCGTCTCGGCTACACGGGCGACGGTCAGCTCTGCGCTCAGAGCGCGATGCTCCTGCTTGACAGCAGGGATTTTTACAGGAAATGGCTTTATGATATTGCGGACTGCCAGTGTAAGAAATCCGGCCATGTTCAGCACACGGCTCCGGCAATGGGCGGAGGCGGAGGCCCCTGCGGATGGGGCGGCGCCATAGTTGAGGTGCCTTACAGATATTATAAAATATTCGGTGACAGGGATGTGCTCGCCGAGTTTTATCCGAGGATACTTCATTTCTTTGAGTATCTTGACTCAAGGAGCGAAAACAGTCTTGTCTGCCGTGAAGAGGAGGGCGGATGGTGCCTGGGCGACTGGCTTCCCCCGACTCCGATACAGATACCCGAAACACTCGTAAATTCCTGCCTCTATATAAAATTCCTCAGGATGGCCTGCGAAATAGCGGAAATACTCGGAAAAACGGACGACATACCGGCATTTGAAAAAAGAATAGCCGCGATTTCAAAATCGGTTGATGCCGCTTATTACAGTTTCCAGCAGGGTTCTTACTGCGGAGATATCAACGGCGCCTCGTCTCTTGCGCTTGACGCCGGGCTGGGAAATGAAAAAGTCAGACAAAAGGTAATTGAAAAATACAGTCGCATAAAAGAATATGATACGGGGATTATCGCTACCGAGGCGCTCACCCGCTATCTGTTTGAAACAGGGGAGGCTCAGCTCGCGTTTGACCTTCTCACAAACGACAATGATGTTTCGTTCAGCCATATGATGAAATCGGGTGCCACCACACTCTGGGAAAACTGGGACGGCATTTCATCACGCAACCATCCGATGTTCGGAGCGGTGACCTGTTTGCTTTTTACAAAGCTGCTCGGCATCGGACAGCCGGCGGATTCATGCGGGTTTGAAAAAGCCGTTATTTCCCCGTGCTTTGTAAAAGGCCTCGACCGCGCATCCGGTAGTATAGAAACCGTCAGCGGAAGAATATCCGTTTCATATGTAAAATCAGAAGACGGCTCAACGGCAAAAGTTTCCGCCAAATGCGGCGAAAATCTCGAAGCCGAGTTCATTTATAAAGATAAGAGAGTTCCCTTCCGCGGTAAACTTGAGATTACGGTTGAGGTGTGATATGAAATACGGAATTATAGGAACCGGATGGATAGCCGGATCCTTCATAGAGGGAGCCCGCCTGAAATGCGATGCTGAGATTTATGCCGTTTATTCACGTACTGCCGCAAAAGGCGGCGAATTTGCCGCCAGGAACGGAATTGAATGCGTTTACACCGATTTTGACGAATTCCTTCAGAGCGATATCGAAGCGGTTTATGTCGCGAGCCCCAATGTCTGCCATTATGAGCAGAGCAAAAGATGTCTTGAGGCCGGGAAACACGTTATCTGTGAAAAGCCGGTAACCGTAACGTATGAGCAATACAGCGAATGCAAGGCGATTGCCGACAGCAGAGGCCTTGTATATCTTGAAGCCATAATGTATATGCACACACCGGGCCGTGACACCCTCAGAGAGACTGCCGCTTCACTCGGCAGGATTTCGGGCGCACATTTTGATTTTTCGCAGCTTTCATCAAAATACCCCGCCTATCTCAGGGGCGAGAATCCCAATATTTTCAATCCCGAAATGGCAACGGGAGCGTTAATGGATCTGGGCATTTACTGCGTTTATCCCGCGCTTGATTTATTCGGAGATCCCGTAAAAATGCATTCCGATGCAGTTTTTCTTGAATCCGGCGCCGATTCGGTCGGCACAGCAATTCTGAATTACGGCGATAAAATCGTTACCCTGACATATTCGAAAACAGCTCAGGATTATAAAGGGTCTCAGATACTCGGAGACAGGGGTACAATAACAGTTGAATCAATATCAAAGCTTGTAAACGGATTTGTTATTGACTCTGAGGGAAAGAAATCCGAAATTCTTCCGGATATTCCCAAGGCGGAGCTTATGGGCTTTGAGGCTGAGGATTTTGAGAGATTCATTGATAATATCGCCGATGAAAAATACGCTCTCTGCGATTCGATGACACGCAGAGTCCTGAAACTGATGGAGAGAATCAGGGAATGCTCCGGCATTCATTTCGGAAAGGAGAATCAGGATGCTT
>CADBOL010000258.1 GCA_902796295.1 Oscillospiraceae bacterium | reverse complement strand
TCTATGATAATGGCTTTACCATGCTCAACGCTAAAGGCAACCCGGTTGAATATGTCAGGTATAAACGTAGCGCAGGTATGAGCCGCGTCGGTAAGTGCTATTTCATCCGTAAAGAGATGTACAAGAAAATGATGGCCTGGAGCGATTTCAGTCCGGGCAGTTCAAAAATAGATGCGGAACTGAAAGAATACGGTCTAACGCTCATATCGGATCCCGTTGCTCACGAAGCATATACGGCTCTGACTCTGAGCACCATAGAAGATACAGTTGAAATCCCGCTTGAATCAGTTCTGTTTTTGCCTGATGCAAAATTTACAACTTACGCCAAAACAATATGTGTTGAGAATAAAAACGGAAGTGTGGCAGCAGAGGAAAAAACTGTTTTTAATATCCCTACTGTTCTCTGGGACGGTGAAGCGCTACTCGATGAATCTGTATTTGAGCAGGCCGGCAGAAGCGACAAAGGAATGATGCTTCTTCGCAACCGCTGGTTTAAGTCCTGTGCTTTTAACACAAAACTGCAGGAGTGGTTTAAATATAATAAGATTACTGAAGTTACTCAGCTCCAGGGCTTGACATTGGCACAGGATATTTCACAGATAAAAATGGTTGTCACCGATACAAGTCTGAAGTTTTACAAAATGTTATCGGGCAAACCGCCTTATATCATTTTATACTGGATAGGCCAGTTATATAATGACGGCGGAGAAAAATTCGGAATAGTTAAAAGTGAGAAACCGACCAAATATATGGGAGGTCAGTACGTCCGCACCAGTTATCAGCTCATAAATACAATTAATATAACCGAAGAAGAAGCCAAGAAACTTGTTGAACCGGCAAACAAACTGAAAAATGATATACGCGCCGGATATCAGGGAATGAAATATTATCTTGACGGATTCCGTTCAGACGATTCCGACATTGAATTCAATCCTCTGTTATATAAAAAGAAACTTGTTTCGGAGATCCTGGATAAATATCCCGAATTCGCGGAAACCAAGATGTATTATGGCTTCAGAAACGATATTATCAGAGAAATCAACAATTCGGTTAAGCAGGGCAAGCTTCTTGTTCGCGGAACCAATGCCGTGTTATTCGGAAACTGTCAGGAGCTGCTTAAATGCTGTATCCGCGACGGATATATGCGTTTGGCCGCAGAGTCGGGACACAAAGCGGAAGATGCAGGGAAAGGAGTAATCTATTCCGGTTTCTTTAATACACATAAAAAGATTCTCTGTATCAGAAGCCCGCATATTACAATGGGAAATATATCTGTTGCCGGTAACTGTCCTTTAAAATATAAACGCTTTTTCAATCTTACAGAGAATATAGTTTGTGTTGATGCTCTTGACAGCCCGATTCAGCACAGACTGAACGGGTGCGATTATGATTCGGATACAATGCTTATAACCGACGACAGGATCCTTACAAAAGCGGCTGACAGAAACTATGGCGATTTCTTGTTACCCTACAACGGACTTGAATTTGAACCGGCGGAAGGTAAATCGCTTGCAGAGATTGACCGGCTTATCAGCGAAAACAAAATCGGTGAAATAGTTAATCTTTCCCAGAAGCTGAATACAATTTACTGGTCAATTATCAATACACCGGATATATCCATAATCTCACCTGAAGAGTTATATAAAGATATCTGCATTCTCGCGGTTCTCTCCAATACTGAAATCGACAAAGCGAAGCGCATATACAAAGTCGATGTTGATTCGGTGCTTGATGAACTCAAAGCGAAATATCTAGGCATATTCGGCGAGTATTTTAACGAGCCTGAATTCTGGAGATATATCAATATTTCAAGCGGAAAGCAGAAAAATCGGAATAAAAACTATGAGTGCCGTTCACCGATGGCATATCTTTACAACGAAACCTGTGCCGACAAAACTCCGAGAAGTAAAAACGGTAAATTCTTCTCAGACCTACCCGACATTGATTTCAGCAAAATCAAGGGTGTAAGAAAAGAAGAAATAGCAAAGATTCTTGATACAGCAAATAAAACCGCGATGGTATATAACAGAGCGGTAATGAGAATACTCAGCATTGCCAACAAACGTGGCAGGCACGTGCAAAACAATGCCGATGCCGGAATGAGCGATATCGCTGTCATTCTGA
>CADBOL010000257.1 GCA_902796295.1 Oscillospiraceae bacterium | reverse complement strand
CCCGTCAGCGTTAAGTCCTTCTGCCCGGATTGCAGCTTCCGCCGTCGGATCCCGTATTTCTCCCGCGCAGAGAAAGATTTCACCGCCGTATTCTACGGCGCTGTTGCTTTCAGGTATCATTTATTCAATCTTCAGCGTCGGATAATCTTCAGCCTGCAGATGGAAATCGGTTGCAAGGTAGTTGACGGTGAACATCACATCCCCGCTTCTGCCCGAAGTTAATTTCAGCGCCTTTTCGGTGTCATCATCGAAATGCCAATCTCTTTCGCTTTCCGTTCGGCGCTGTCGGCAGGTTGAAATAAAATCTGACAGGCCGGTTACCGTTCAGATATTCTGGAACGGCGGCAGCAGCTCAAAAATCGTCACTGCCGGCGGTAACAGCTGAAATAACATATAAATAAAGAGACTGTCGCAAACGGTAAAAACCGTATGCGGCAGTCTGTTTTATTCCGCTCTGTATGCCATTACGGCAAAACGCCCGTTTTCCGTATGGTAACTGCAGGTTGAAAGTATTAAAATCTGCGCTCTGCCCTGCGGCATTCCGCCTGAATCTATCTCGGATTTTTCAAGCATTTCCGATACTATGCTGTAATATTCTTCATCGCCGAAATTGCCTACACTGTCAAAATAACGGTATTCGTTTTCTGAATTCACTTTTGTGCGAAGCGCCGCGAATACACGGTAAACCCGCCTGCCTTCGGGAGTTTCAAATACAATATCACGGTGCTTCGCCGCCCAGTCTCCGTCTGCGTATTTATCAAGAGTGCCGAACATTGAGCCGGTTTTCATATTATGGCCGTATATAATGAAAATATCGGAGTTTTCATCGCAGCCCTCCCCTATAAAAGGAGTGCCTGAGTATGAGTAATTCCTGTCAAAATCACGGTGAAGGTAAAACTGCGGATCATTTGCGGGGGGCATAACGACAGGGTAATCAATGCCTGTATCCGGCAGCGTGAGCCAGCCTCTGAAATCCCCATTGCTCTCCCTGAGAGGAGCGTATTTTTCCGCCGGATCATACTCTTGCGCGCTTTCATCCCGGTTTACAATGCGGCGGTATTCGGAAAACCTGCTCTGCTCCTGCCGCTGGGTAAAGTATACGGAAAAAGCTTTATATAATGATACAGCCAGTACGGCGGTAAAAACAACCGCGAGAAAAGCAAGCACTGCCGTTCTTTTTTTTATGCGTTTTTCCGTATTGCCATCCCCTATCAAAAGCTGATGTTTACCGGGCCGTCAGTTAATTACGGCTCTGTGTTTTCTGATGATAATTAGCATAAATAACGCAAGGCTCAAAAGAGCGAGAAATGCGGGAACAATGCTGACGCTGCCGTCAAACACGCCGGTGGGTACGGGTGTATCAAGACGGTTTATAACCTCAAGAGACGTATCCTGTGTAAGGCGGAATGTTTTTGTGCTGACGTTTTCGGCCTCTTCTCCGCCCAGAGCGAATGTTGTATTATAGCCGTCGTTTGCCTCGGTTACAGTTATGTCAATTCCTTTGGGAAGCATTACGGTTACGGTATCATCCTGAGCGAGTGTAAATGTGCCGCCGCTGTGAAGGGCCGTGCTCTGGGTTACTCCGTTCAATGTCCACTGGTATTCATCCGAGGGCTTTGCGCCGTCAACAGTAAGAGTGAATGTAAACGGCTTCGCTCTGTTGCCGAAAGAACCTGTCACTGTTTTGGTGACTGTAAGCAGAGCCGCATTGTCGGAGGGAATATTGGGAACGGTTATGGTGTAGTTTCTGATATCCTCTCCCTGTACGCTCAGGTAATCGCCGTGACCGGTGCTGTTTATGACTACCTCTCCGGTTTCCTTGATGGTGAATACTATATCTCCGGCGAGCGGCTCATAGCCTACCGGCGGGTCGGTCTCGGTCAGATAATACTTGCCGGGAGCAAGCGATGCATTAACAAGAGGTATAACGCCGTCCGAGCCCGTAACAAGAGATTCAAAGCCGGGCATCGGAGTGAGATCCTTCACAAGGCCGCCTATACCCGTAACGCTTCTGTACAGCGCAAAGCGAGCGCCCTCAAGGGGCTCGCGGGTATTTGCGTCTGTCTTGACAGCCCGCAGCGTAAACTGCTCATTGTAAATGTCGATATATGCAATAAGCTTATCTCCCGCTATATCCGATTTTCTGCCCGACTGCCATTTCGCCTCGTTTCCGCTGACGGTAACAGTATCGTCATCGGCGATTGAGAACACCGCGGTATTCGGCAGGCCGGCATAGCCTGTGGGAGGAACCTGCTCGGTAAGGCTGTAATTCACATTCCGCTCAAAATCATAAAGAATTGTCACTCTGCCATGGGTATCGGATGTGAATGTGCCGATGGTATTGCCGCCCTGCTCAAGTTTAAACACACCGTCTGCAAGCGGCTCGCGTGTATGCATATCATAAAGGGTGATTACAACGCCGCCGGTACGCAGGTTTGTTATGGTATCGCTCCTGACATTTTTAAGCTGCGATTCGGGAGTATCGGTGGAAACGGGAGTACCCGCGGTATACTCAACGCTGTATGAATAAAGCGCGGGAGTATCCGAATTTGAGGGCACGGCGTTTATTGCCGTAAGATCTCCGTCATTGAGCTTCCTTGAAATGCTGTCATAGGTAATATTTCCGTTTATATCGGTACCCGGGTTTACAAGCTCAACCTCGTGCACGGAGTAATCGGAAAATGTATATCCGGCAATAATGCTGTCAAAGAAATAACGGGTGCCCGCGTCCGGTCCTGAGAGCATCCTGACGGTGCCAGGAACAAGTGTATCTCCGGCATAAACCGCCGCATAAACGGGGGCGTGTGATTTCGTGAAGCTTGCGTCACTCCACTGTTTCCTGACATCAATCCCCCAGCCGCGCTTATTCACGACATACATTTTGGGCGATTCATTTGCTCTGACCCAGCCTGAATTGATGGTATCGCCGTCCTCGGCGTGGTAGGTTCCGCTTTCGCGCTCATACTCAACAAAGCTGTAGCCCAGCGGGATTTCGTTTTCCCTTTCAACCAGCATAAACCTGGTGCCTACTGCAACATTGGGTATATGCACAACATAACCGGCAGGTATCTTTGAAATGGCGCCGTTCATTGACGTCTCAAATGTAAATGTTCCTTTTTCGGATGCGGTTAGGGAATCATAATCCGTATAAACCGACGGAACCAGTCTGCCGGAATCCGCATCCCAACTGCAAAGGTGACCTTCGGCAGAATCATCGGTAACATAGTATTTTACCATATTTGCCGCAGTGAGATTATCATCCGTACCGTTTGAGAGATACAGTCTGTAATTGAATACGGATTTATCCTGCTGCGCGCTGAGCAGATTGCCCGATTCATCATACAGCGTTTTTTCGATGCTGACAGTACGCAGGGAATCAGGGTCAACATGATTGTCAAACACAATTGACGGCTGCTGAACAACGCTGTGCCAGCCGGAATCATATGAGCTTCTGCCGGAGCCCGGGATTGAATCGGGAGAGGCGGCAACGCCGTTTATCATAACCGAATCGTAAACCTCATCGTTTATTCCGCACTCAACGATTCTGTACTCGATGGTATTCATCGGGAAGTGAACTTCGGCGCTCTTGCCCGGATTAAGCAGATAAACCGAGTCATATGACACAGAGCTGTTGGGCGGAGTGTAAACGGGAAGGTAATCAATCCTCTGGGTTGAATTCTGATAGGTAACGTTTATTAAACTGTTGGCATTTGTGAGCAGATGCTCCGCTCCTGTTTCATCATCCTTATACCATATCTGATACGGGTACTCAACGAGATTGAAATCAAGATCATCGGAGCCGCTCACGGTTTTTGTGAGCATCACATTGCCGGGTGTGACATTACTGAGGTTGAAACGCATATGAAGATTTGAAGCGCCCGCGCCTCTCTCCATATAGAATATTGTCATCTTATGGGTGGTGTAAGGCCTGAATACCGTTGACCCCTCTTCGAAATATCCGGCAAGATAGCTGTTTATCTCCTGCTCGGTCGCGCCGGGATTTCTTGAGACATAGTTTTCGCGGAATATCTGACGCAGAGTCTTCCGTGTACCTTCGACATTGACAATACCGGAGGAGAAATTGCAGTTGCCCTGAAGCGCGGAGTGAATTCCGCCAAGATCAATAATAAGCTCACCGTCAACATAGAACCAGAAGTCATCATCGCCGGTGAATTCAAAAATAATATCGTTGCCCCAGGCGTCCTTACCGTTTGGAGTCTGTGTCAGAACGGCGGTCATTTCCATGCCGTTATAATAATTGGGCGATGTTATCTTATGCAGCTTTTCGTGCTTTCTCGGGTCTGAATCAGGCAGCAGGCCTTTTTCGGGCTTATTGTACTGAGCAAGGGCGCTGTACAGGTTTTCCGGGTTGTTTTCGGTGCAGTAAACCCCTGCGCTGATATTGTTGTAAGGCATAAACTGACCGTGTTTGAGGGTGCTCCTTGAGCTGTCATCCATAGTTCCGAGCTCACTGTAAACGGTGAAATCGGTTCCGACAGTGCCGTCAGGCTTAACGAGCGTTGCGTAATTCTGGCAGCTGTCAAATTCATAATAACCGCTCGCGTTATATGTGCTTTCAAGGAACAGATGGTTGACTGTTTTGGTCTGACTTTCCGTGAACAGGCCGGCAAGGGAGCCGCCCGCGGCTGTCGGATAACCGTCACTGCCGAGATTGGTTGAAAGAAGACCTTTGGTTGCCGCAGTCAGGTTTGATACGGATGAGCCCAGAAATGTATTCTGAACATCCGGCGAAGAGAAATCTATCATCTTCATTTCTATTCCGTACTGACTGTTATCAATGGTATTTACCGTGGTAAGGGTTGAAACCGGATTGCGGACTGTAGCGAAATAGAAGGTATCCGCATCGGACTTGGGTCCGGAAACAATACGGCCGTTTCCGATATCCGACTGCAGACCTGAATAAGCATAGTAAGGATCATCCCAGGCAATAATGCCGGAATAATAATCGCCCCACACCCTGCCGGGAAGGTTAATTCCGATTTTACTGTCCGAGAGAGTCTGTCCGTCTTTAATCTGAGGCGCAATGTATTTCCTTGAGTAGGGATTGTAAAGCTCATAATAATTATTGGGAGTGCCGTCTTCGTAAGTGTATTCGGTGAAATCCCACAGGAGCGTGTTAATCTGATTGCCGACCCACATAATATCATCGCCGCGCTCATAGCAGGGATAAAGTGTGCCGTCGTGATCTATTGCATAAAAATCATAAGAATTTGTACTGCTGTTCCATACGCGGGTATAGACGATTACGCTTGCGCCGTCGGGAACATCGGAGATGCTGATTTTATCCGCATGGTATGTGACATAATCGGTCTGCGTGAGAGTTGAGGGTCTGACAATATGAAGCCACTGAGCGGAATTCCCGGAGGCCGTATCCCCGCTTACAAATTCCGTGCCGCTGAATGTCACGGATTTGCCGGAGCAGGAAAAGCTGAGCTGATTGCTGTTGTTTGAAAGAACGGTGATTTCGGAAGCCTGCTGCTCATCGACAAGAGAAAGAGTGCTGCCGATATTGAGATATTTTGTTTCACCGTCTATTTCGGTTGAAATAAGGTATTTTCCGCCGCCGATATAGCTGAAGCTCCATATTGTAATATCGGTATTATCCGCAACATAAAGAGTTTCAGTGCCGGTTTGCTTGCGCACGGTAAGCGACATCATCGACAGGGAGTTATTATCCTCATCCGCCATAAAGCCGTAGCCGAGAGTACCGCCCGGGTAGCTCATAAGGCCGAAACTTGTGCCGTCAAGGTGCAGATAATCAGACGACTCACCGGGGCCGTAATCAATACCTATCTGTGAGTTTACGGCATTATTGTTATCGGTATAATACCTGATTCCTTTGCCTCCGTTTGAGTGCTGAAGCCATTTGTTTTCGCCGCTCTTTTTAAAATAGAATGTTTTATTCGCGGCGTTGGCGGCACTGATTTCAATAATATCCGCCGAGGCTTCGTCGCCCAGCCCTATATTGTTGCCGGATTTTGTGTAAATATATTTTTCCGCACCGCCGATGACAGTGTAGATTTTATAATTGCTGCCGGTATCTCCGATTTTTTTGAAACGCCAGATTGCTGAATCTGCAGTCGAGGCGGTTTCGGCTAAAACGGAATTGCTGCCGCTGACATTGACTGTATTTGTGAAATAAGTTTTGCTGCCGTAGTAAAGGCGGAATCCGCTTGCGGAAGAATCGCCCGTAAGCTCATCAAGAGAGCTGACCGAACCGTTATCAACGGGTTGCGCGATATCCACTATGGCATAGACGCTGAATCCTTCGGCGGCAAATGAAAGCCTGCCCTCATCAGCGGTAAATTCCGACACGGTTTCATATGTGCCGTCATCTTTGATATGAATAAGCTGAAGTTTTCCGCCGCCGGGAATATCCGGATTGGTAATTTCAACATTGACGGGATTAAGGGAATCCGGCTGATATTCATCTCCGCCGCTTGTAATGCTGATATCATAAGCGGCAATAACTCTGGCCCAGGGAATACCCGGCAGAATATCCGCCTGAGACGGACTGTCTGAATATTCTCCGGTAACGTCAACCGCCTTCGCGCGAGCGTCATCGGGCATAATACCGCTGAGCTCAATCTTATCGCCGGGATTGCCCGATTCAGGATGAACCGTGAGGCTTACGCTGTCATAGCAAGCGGCGGAATTATCATCGCTGAATGCGCGGGATACAGGCACTGAAATGCCGGAGGTAAGCGAAACGATAAGCAGCATAATCAAGGCGGCTGTAAGCGGTCTGCGGCATTTTTTTATCAGAACAACGGCTGAGGAGAGCATGCGTCTGATAATTATATTCTGTTTTCTTTTTGCGGATTTCATACGCAAACCCTCCTTTCCGTTTAATTATGTTTCCGGTTATGTATCCGTCCGGCTGCCGTTCTTTTTATTTTTTATAAGTTTACGGCAGTCAGCCGCGTAGATGATTGAAAGAATCAGAAGACCCGCCGAAGCTGCCATCGCGATAAGGAAATACATCTCCATATCGGAATCATCGCTTGTTTTGGGGTTTCGTTTATCCGCAGGAGCGGGTTTGCTTTCCTCCCTTGCGGGAGCCGTTGTTTCATCCTGCTCAGAGCGATTGGTTCTGCTCCTTGGCGAAGTTGTCCTTTCCGGTGTATGGGGGCGGCTTATGCCTGCCGGAAATGTTGCTGTCTGTGGAGCGGACGATGTAATGCCCGAGAAGGAAGTGGTTCTTTCCGGCGAAGCCGGAGTATTTCCGCCCGGAACTGTTGTTCTTTCCGGCAGGACCGGAGTTTTACCGCCGGCGGATGTTGTTCTTTCCGTAACAGCCGGAGCCGTACTTTCGGGAGCTGTGGTTTCTTCCGGTATAACCGGGGTTGTGCTGCCGGGAGATGTGGTATCTTCCGGCGCACGCACCTTATTCTTAAAGACAATGGTGCTCAGGCCGCCGTCGGCTCCCGGTTCTCCGGCGTATTTTACGCCGTTTGCGTAAATAAGAGTCACCGCGGAGAGACTGCCGTTTTCATCCGTAACATATATCTTTACGGTATAAACTGAACTGTCAAAATCAAGGTTACGGGAATCAGGCAGCGTTTTGACCGTGTAGGTGTAAACTCCGGGCTCAGTGAATTGTATATTAAACCGACCCGATTCCCCGTCTTTGAGCTCAAGCTCGGTTTTTCCGGGGATAGGGCAGTTGACTTCCGGTATTATTACTGCTGTGCCGCCCTGATTTATTTCAACCGATATCTCCGACGCCGCGGGCGAATAGGCTGCGGCGCAAAGCGCGGTACCGACAAACAGCGGTATTGCGGCAAGCAAAAAAAAGACAGATAATACTTTTTTCATTTAATCAGTCCTGCTCTCGGTAAGAACACCGAAAACAATAATTCTTTCATAGCTTTCTGCCGATTGGCAGGTGGACAATCCGATAATTTTGGATTGGCCTCCGGCTGCGCCGGAGTAATAGACGGCGGATTTTTCCGCCAGATAATCAAGAAGCTTTCCATTGCCGGTCTCATTTGGGCTGAAAACGGTTTTTTCGGTTGCCTGCGCTTTGCAGGCGGCGAAAAGCTCAATTTTATAACTCTTTCCGCTTACTGTGATAAGTGTGCCCGACCTGTGGGCATCAAAGTATGATTTCTCTGCAAACGCATCAAGGGAGCCGAACATCGCGCCGTACTCCATATGATGGCCGTAAACAAGTGAGTAATCATCTGAAAAATCACTGCTGTTTCTGAAATCAAGAAAAATACTTCCCGACAGGGCAAAGTTGCCGTAGGGATCCTTATTGAGGTATTCCTCATTGGTTTTTCCCTGCATAACAGGGTAATCAATTCCTGTTCCGTCAACGGTCAGCCAGGCCACCGCATCCTCCGATAATTCCGCAAGCGCGTCGGGGTGGCTCAGATCAGGCTTAAATCTGAGAATATCCGGATCATTGGCGCCGGAATAGACCATATAGGAATCAATCACTGCGTAAAGGCAGATAAGGAAAAATATGAGAGAAATGACTGCAATGATACGGTCAAAGCTTTTATTCAGAAATATAACCGTTTTGCGTGCCATCCTTTCACCTCATTTCAATGCAACCATACGGTAATAATCCGTACAGATCTGTTTTATTACAGCATACGGATTATTACCGCTACTGTATGGTTCCATAATCAAGACTGCGAATTCGCACTCCGGCTCACACAGGCATGATATTTACCTGCGTGAGCCACATTCGCTTTTCCTTAAAAAATTATTCTTCGTATAACGCCGCTTTTCTCTTTTTGCTGATGATGAAAATAATAACCGCTCCGAACAGAAGCATTCCTATTGCAAAGGGAGCGACAGCCATAATAACACCCGTGGGGATAATGCCGTCACGGGTATTTGTGAAGGCAACGGCAATGGTATTGGCGTCATCTTCATCAAAGGCGCCTGCGGCCTGATGGTTTGCCGTGATAACAGCTTCGATTGTATCGGTGCCGTTGAGTTTATCGCCTGTAACTGCGGTTGCGGGCTTATAATCCTCTTCATCCTCAAGCACCGTGTAGCCGGCGCCTATGGGCAGGCCGGTAATGCTTATGGTCTGGCCGTGCTTGATATAGAATACCTGAGATACGCTTGTGGCACCTGCGGGAATAACGATGGATGCAGGCTGTACGTAATCGGCAGTACCGTTGAGAGCGGCAATGGTTGTTGCCGCATTGGGCTTCTTGGCTATTGTGGTATCGGCATGGCCTGTGGTGTAATCAACAGCGTAAGTATTGCCCGCGGTTACTCCGGTGATTGTAACGGTAACGGCAAAATACTTGTCTCTTGATGCCTGGTTGCCGGCAACCGCCTTTGAAAAGCTGAGCGTGCCTGTGGGGTACTCGTTGACAAATCCGTCAACCTTGTCGGCAAGAGCATCGCCCGGAGTTGCAACATCAGCCGAGCCGTAATCCTGCCCTTTGAGAGGGGCGGCGTCATTTGTGTGAAGCACGGTGCTGCTTACGGTCAGAATACCGTCGGCATCGCTTGTAACGTAAACATCAAGATAGAGAGGATTTGCGTCAAGACCGACTGCTGTATCAGTTGACGAAACCTCGGTAAGCTCAAAGCGGAAAACGCCGGGCTCCGTGAAAGTCACCGCGGAAAGATTGATTGTTGCGGTCTGCTTAGCATATATTTTGCCGGCGGGAAGGGTAAGAATATCACCGCTCTGTACGGTATCATATGTAGTGTTGTCGGGCGCGAAAGTTACGGTATTCACCGAAGCGCCTTCGGGGCCTGCGTAAACCGCCATATGGGCAGTATCCGCCTCTTTGGCGGTACCGGGGCGGATACCGAATGTAATTGTGGTATTGGGCACATTGGCATCATCGGGAATAACAAGATACTTCTTGAAATTCACCGCGGCGGGGCCTGTAACGGGAGTGTTGGTAACTGCTGTGGATACGGGTGCCGCAAAGCTCATAACAAGTGCGAATATCATGAGCGCTGCAAACAAGCTGAAAAATCTTTTCTTCATAATCTTATCCTCCTTTTATGAATCAAGAAATTTTTTGTGAATTGAATATATCTGAACGCCGCTTAAAAGCCTCTGCGGCGGAAAGAAAAAATAATGGGTCCGTCAACATCTTCCATATCAATCGGGCCGAAGGTTCTGCTGTCATTTACATCCTCCCGGTAATCATTGAGGATGAATACTTTGCCTTCTTCTACTTTATACGGATATTCAATACCGGACTGTTCTGACGGGTAAGTCGGATAATAAATATCCTCCGAGGCAGCCATCCCGTTTACCAGGAGCTGGCCGAAACTGTTTATTTCAACAGTATTTCCGGGAAGGCCGACCACCCTGCCCACACACTTTCTGCCGCCGTTATCATAAAGAACTGCGGCATTGAGGTAAGGACGCTGAAGCATCAGGGAAACAACAAGGTCGCCGTCATTAATCGCAGGGTGCATATTATTGCCGTAATGGATATTGACACCCAGCACAAATATCAGAGCAAGCGCGACCGCAATGGCGGTAACGGCTGTTTTGACAATAAGATTTACCGCAAGGCGCTTTGTTGAAATTCTTTTCGGAGGGAGCGGGGATTTTTGCGGCGATCCGGCCGGATTATTGTTTTGTTTTAACGATTCTTCGCTCAATTTTTTCACCTCCGTTATTATAATCTAATTCTAAAATAATAAAAATATATTTTTGATTATAGTATTATAAAACTTGTTTTTATTAAAGTCAATAAAATCATTATTTTTTTTAGAAAAAAGCAAAGAATGTATTCACGGTATAATTATCACATATGAATCCGGTTCAATACGGGATATTATGATTTTTCACGGCAATAAGAATGCCGTTAAGTCAGATGAGGAGCAAACAATCACCCCGCAGAAAGAAACAAATCAATCCGCGGGGCGTTTCTTGTATATTGAAAATTTGAGATATAGTGTACGGGTTCATCTCTTAATATTGCTTTCATTGAAATATCAAATTCTCCTTGCGTCTCATTTTCTTAATTACGGTTCGTGCTATGCCCTGAACCGACAGCTCAGGCACTTCTATATACTTTCCCGGATATAAGCGCTCATTCATATACTCAAGCACGGCTTCACCGTTATGGATTCCTCCGAACGCTTTGAGTGTATTCTGCTTGTTGTCATCCAAAGCAACAATAATATCGCCGGGTTTACAGTTAGCCGTTCTTTCAATAACAACGATG
>CADBOL010000256.1 GCA_902796295.1 Oscillospiraceae bacterium | reverse complement strand
TATCTGCAACTACGGCAATACAACCGTTGAAGGCGGAACAATCGCATCCAACAAGGCAAATGACAATACTTACGGCTGCGGCGGCGGAATATATAATGGCTCAAAAGACGGAAGCGCGGCAACTCTTACGGTAAAGGGAGGCATACTCCTTAAAAACCGGTCACGCAACGGCGCAGGTATTTATAACAGTGACGGATGTACGGTAACAATTGCCGAAGGCTCATATATCAAGTCAATAGGTAATATTCAGAAAACCATAATCGATAATGTTCAGATTACCGAAAACGGTGCATCACAGCACGGCGGCGCGATATATAATGCCGGTTCTTTTTATCTGAGCGGTACTCCTACAATTAAAGAAAACTCTGCCGACGGGGTCGATGAGGATGTTTTCAGCTCTGCAGGCAGATACCTCGAGCTTAACGGAGAGCTGAAAAGCGCAGATAAGATTGTGCTCGCCGGCACCGGAAACAATCCCGTTGCGGTTAATAAATACAGCACTTATAACAAAACCGATGCGCAGACAATCTTCAGGACTGCAAGTACCGAAGAAGCGATTGCTCTCGGAAAGAACGGAGAAGTTATTATCAAAAACACCGCAAAAACCATTGTTCAGGTTTTCAGCGGCGAAAAATTAACCAAGTGGAATGAATATGATACAGTCGTATCTGCATGGAATGCAGCAAAATCTTCTGCCTCTTCATCCAACAGGGTTGAATTAATCCTCGGCTCAGACTGGGATAAGGATGAAAGACTTATTCTTCCGAATAACTCAAACATTGTGATTGATCTCAACGGAAGATATATAAACCGTGCGAGAAACGGCAAACAGGTTGATGACGGTGAGGTCATTTATGTCGGAGACGGAGCGACGCTGACAGTAAAGGACAGCAATCCCGACAGAATCAGCTATGACGGAGTGCTCGGCGGAGTGATTACCGGGGGCGCAAGCGGAGACGGCGCCGGAGGTGTTCATGTAAGGCCTAATGCCACTTTCAATATGTACGGCGGCACAATATATAAGTGTACAACCGATGAACACGGCGGCGCAATACTGCTTAAAGACAACTCAAAACTCAATATGAAAGACTGCCGCATTTATTACTGTCAGACTATCGACAGCACAGATGAATGCCACGGCGGCGGTATAGCATCAGAAAGCGGATGCACAGTCAATCTTGATAATGTTGTATTTCAGGATTGCTACAGTGAAGACTCCGGCGGCGCTGTTTACTTAAGCGACAATGATTCCGGCTCATCAATCAAATGCATTATAAAAAACTGCCTTTTTACAGGTAACATAGCCGAAAATTTCGGCGGAGCGGTTCATCTGTTTTTAAGCAAAGAAGCTTCTTCTTTCAAGGCTTTGAACTGTACATTCAGGAATAACAAAGCCTGCAGCGATTGCAGCGGCGGGGCTTTGTACATCAATGGTATCACCGGTAAGTCAGTAACTCCGATTATTGTTGAAAACTGTCTGATTACAGGCAACAGAGCAAAATCGTACGGCGGCGGGGTATTTGTCGGCCGCCCCGGGGTTGTTCTTACAGACTGCACGATTACGGATAATTATTCCGGCCTCGCCGGAGCGGTTTATGTTTCTCAGGAAGTCACTCTTTCTCTCGCGGGAAAAATGATAATCAAAGACAACAGCTCGCCGTATTACGGCAAGGATCTTGAGCTGGCCGACACCAACAGCAGTCAAAAGCATACATATTTTGAGTCGGCAGGACTTATCGAGGGTTCGGAAATCCATTTTTACCGCGGAGACAGGGGCGAACTGCCGGTAGCAAGGCATATCACTGAGTATCAGACCAGGTATTTCATACCCGAACACGGTACTATGGAGTTTGAACCTCAAAACACAATTGACACGCCTGTTGTCACCGCGTCGCTCTTCGGAGACGGATCCGCAGTCAGACTGCTTTTATTAGCCGGCGTCGCTGTGCTGGCAATTACAGCAGCAGTAATTATAAAAAAGAGAAAAGGAGGTGCCCGCAAAAATGAAGATTAAAAAAAGAGGATTTTGGTTTTCCGTTTTCTGCATGGCTGTAGGTCTTATTACAGCCCTTTCGGGTACTTCCGGTATTTTTGCCAAGGCGGCCGAGCCGGTAAACTACCTGCAGGATATAAAAATGTGGGAGGGCGATTCGGCAGCCGGCGCTCAGGCATATTTCAGCAGCATAGGCTACACTTTTCTCGACTATGACCTTAATCCCGCGACGGATACGGGCAAGTACGTTTATATAGGATACAAGACTACAACAGATAAGGATACGGCACTGACGGATATCCGTATGATGGGTATGGATACAGGTTATCAGCTGTATGATTACAAAGGTATTCAGCAGTATCTTTCCGCACAGCAGGAGGGCACCGCTCAGGCAATGTATTCTACGGCAAGCGAATTTGCCGCAAACTATGAAATGGGCAGTCCCAAGGCCGCTGAGGCATATAAGGGACTTAATCTCTTTGATATCGGTGACGCAAAAAAGACCGGACTGGGCGATTATATCCTTAACGGGGAAGCGACCAAGGATTTCTTTGTTCAGATGCTTCTCAATTCCAGCGCCGGTACCATCAACAGTGTTCTCGGTCTGCTCAATATAGGCATTGCTCCGTATAATAACAATTATGATATGGATACCCAGTCGGTTTATACGGCAAACTGGGCAGAAAGAATAGTTATCAGCTCTCTCTGGGATGATATGGAAGCCGGGCTTACGAGAGATGAGGAAGACGAGCTTCATAAACAGTATAACGACCTTGCAAAAAAGCTTTTTTCCTGCTTCCAGGATTTCACGACCTGCTATGAGAATGCAGCGGCAAGATATACGCAGGAAAATGAGAAGGCCTTGAAAGAAGATGAAAGATTCTCATCGGTTGAAGACGCTGTTGAAAAGATTGATGAAATCAAGGAAGAGGATACGGATCTTCTTTTCACAGCCGCATATGAAACACTTAATCAGTATCAGTTCAATGACAGGATAAAACTCGGCGACTGGATTCTTATGATAGGCAGGCAGACGGCAGATAAAGTTGATCTGATGCAGCTTTACCCCGTAGTCGAAGCGATGACCGACAATCAGGTTGAAATCGTTTCCCGCACAGGTCTTGTCAGCGCTGTCGCAAATCTTGCCGAAAACACCGTGCTGAGTGATTATGAGGCACAGATAGAGAAAACCAAAAGTGTTATCAAAGAATACAATAACGGAACATCCATCTCTCTCTGGGATGTGGAAGGCGATGATCTTAAAAACGCGCAGATTGCATTTACCTCGGATGCAGTCAGACAGCAGAAAGCCGAGCAGTCACTCGGCGTAACAAGCAAAAGGCAAAAAATTGATGAAGACTGTCAGACTGTGCTTAAATGGATCAATATAGCCATAGGCGCGGCGTTTGTTCTTGTCGGTGTTGTGGAAGTTACGCTCAAAATATGTGTTTTCTGCGCTGCGGCCGAAACAGCGTTCAGCGCGTTCTGCATATCAGCTCTCTCAATTGTATCCTGGACAGGAATCGGTCTTCTGCTCGTAAGTCTGGCGGTTATTGCCTTCCAGCTTATATGGGCGCTTGTAATCTGGATCCTTGACAAGATTGATGAGATAGACAAGGACCGCAATCATACTGCCAAACCCGATTATTTCTTTGACGCTCCGAAAACTGCGGAGGGTACCGTCACCGTCAGGTATAAATCGGTTCTCAATCACGAAAACAAAGTCGGCGACCTCAATGCTTCAAAGCAGTATAAATGGTGTCTTCTCGCGGTTACAAGCGACACAAGAGTCGGAAGCCCCATACGCGCGGATTCCGAAGGACGTATTTTCAATGTCATTTACGGAGACAGCTCAGCGAAAAACGGCTATGACAGCGTCAAGTTTTTCGGCGAGAGAAATACCGCTAATACCAACGCGTTCTGCGAGACCGATGACGGAAACGGCTGCTACATTCACTACCGTACCGATAAATCGATAACCAACGCGTCTCCCGAGCCGGATTCGGAGGGTGAATCTTCCGGGGGAAGCAAATCCTACGTTGAAGACCTCATCATAGCTGTCGGCAAGAATGAGGCTGAAGCAAAGGCAAAGATTCTGGCAAAGCAGAAAAAGTTCTATATTCTTGATGCGAATCTGTCATCCGGAACTCAGTATGCCACTTTTGTCGGATATACAATCACCACCGACAAGAACAATGCGGTCAGGGATATCAGAGTCGCTCCGTACGCGGGGAAACCCGAAGGCGTTCCTACCGCTTTGGGAAGCAATACCTATAATTTTGTTGAAAACATAGGCGCTTATGTGGCTGTCGGAGACGAGCAGACCAGGCCTCAGGCAGATGCGCTTTACTACTCAAAGGATGAGAATGCCGGTACACCCATACTGGCCGACGGGCTTCATGTTGTCAGCTCATTCAGCAAAGTTCAGCCCGGCTGGGAGCCTGTTTCACTCTTCGGAGCCGACTATCCTTATGATTTCAATACGACGCTTGTTTATACCGAAGTGAGTATCCCGCAGATTTTCTCCGGCTTCCATAACACGAGAAGCAACGAAATGGCAAGCCATAAAGGGTCGTATCTTTACTATGAGCCGGAGACAAAATACACATCGGGCACAAAGTATCTCTCGGGTTTCTTCTTTATCGGCGGCAGAAACTACAAGTATGACGCAAATCAATATGAGACCCGCGGAAATATCAGATATCATCAGCTGGATGAGAAATACAAAGCTCTTGAGGATTATGCAAGAACAATTCCGAGAACCGTGGTTTTAGGCAATGGCGGAACTTATAATATCGCATCCAGTCTGAGAAACAGTGTCGATTTCGGCGCGGGTACGGAAGGTTACTGGGTACATCCCGCTTATACCTACACATATAATCCGTACAGAGCCGTTTACGATGTTGCCGCCTATCAAAGCACGACTTTTTCGGATTCTCTTCCGTATACCATCTCAAAAAAAGGCGAAAACAAAACACAGCTCAATTATGTTTCATGCAGTTATATAGGCCAGCAGAGCTACCTTTACGGCTCGGTGAGCAGATATATCGGCCTGAATAACACATTCAGGGAC
This sequence comes from Oscillospiraceae bacterium, assembly GCA_902796295.1. Taxonomy (GTDB): domain Bacteria; phylum Bacillota; class Clostridia; order Oscillospirales; family Acutalibacteraceae; genus CAG-177. The sequence continues at coordinate 16,103 of CADBOL010000256.1, read as the reverse complement.
AGCGGCGCACTGAACCTTAAAGATGAAGATATTGATAAGGTCCGTAACGGACATGCCGTAACATCAAAGTTTGCGCAGAATGTAAAATTCGGTTATCCGACATCGGATTATATTCCCGCCGGATTATATGTGCTCGGATATACAAAAGGCAGAGAACCGATCAAGCTTGCAGATGTCGTTGTTTCAGACAAATCAATCAAAGGCAAAGAAAGCAACGGCCTGATAAGCTTCAGTGTCAAAGGGCTTAAAACACTTGACAATACAGATGCGAGCGGAGATTTCCATTCGATTTATGAACTGAAAAACCCGCACAATACAGAGCCCTTCGATCTTTGCTACAGCAGTTTCTTCAACAGCAAGGGAACAGCTACGGAAGATTATTTGGCAGATAAAGGCAAGCAGGCAACAAGCATGTTCATATATCTCAGGAATCCCGAAACTTCAAAACCGAAATATATTTCGAGTCTCTCTGTCGGCTCTTATTCCAGAGCGCAATATAAGGCAAAGAATTCCGGCGCTGATAATGATACGCTCCGGGCGATTGACACAATGGTTGATACTCAGGCGCTCAACTCCGCCGTCTCGGGATGCACGGACGAGGTTATTTATACAAATCTCGCTATCGCCAATCAGAGCGATGCATGGTATAACAAAACAAACAGTGACGGAGAGGGAGACAGAACACCGCCTGAAGGCAATGTTGCAGCATATATCGGAGTCAACAGAACAGACAAGAAGGAAAACGCGATCACCGGTGTGCTTCTCTATCAGATTAACGATACTGTCGCCCCGGACACCGTGAAATTTGAAAATGTTGAATACACCTGCGCCGGCTCACAGTCGCCGATAGAGATGCGCGGCAAGAATTATTTCCTTTATTACACAGTGAATACCGGTATTGCTCCCGGCGCTCCGATTACCGATATTATGATTGACAACAATCCCATAGTAGCCGGATACGCCACCAACCGCTGTGCCGATAAAAACCACAGCGCGCCTTTCGGTGAACCCAATCAGACAAATTTCATTCACCTGAAATACGATAAGGATAAACGCGATATATTCACAAAACTGTATATCGGCGTGGGCAACACAAAACGTGCCGCCCTCTGCGATCTTCTCTCTCAGGGCTGTTATGAATATGTTGATATGGATCTCAATACCGGCATAGTGGGCAAGAGTATCTACATGGGATTCCGTTCAAAGCATATTGACTGGGATTCAATCAATGCAAAAGCAACGGAAAAACTCAGGAAAGAGGCGCTTGACAAGATACTGACCGAAGCGGTTTATGATGTGATCCTGACGAGGGGAGAGCAGTATCAACCGGGAGGATTTGTCAACAAAGACAGGGTGTATTATTATCCTGTTTCAGACAGAAATCTCACGGGCGGTGAAGGCGATGAGATCTATATGTATTACTGCTGCCCGTATTACTCTTCAAACTATAATGACAAGAACCAGGCGAACACTCTGCTTCCTCAGGATGTTTACACCGGGTATTATTCACAGATAGGCATGACGAGATATGACCGGGTTCCTTACAGCAAAAATATCTCGGCGTCAAATGCCGTTGCATGGGAATATATAATGTTCAGTGATTACAGCAGGCCTGCAAATCCCAATGCGGGAACGGCGGCATACAGCTATGAAGACACATATGTGCTTGATAACCGTGTCACATTGTTTGCTCAGAGAAGCGACGGCAGTGTGAAGCCCGCAGGTCAGATAACAGGCGGACATATCAATGAAACTGAGTCTCAGGGAACGCTGAAATTCACTCTCGCAAACAACGGCTGATATACATAAGCGCTGTTAAAAAAACGGGGTCTGCAGCATTTTGCTGCAGACCCTTTAAAAATATCTGTTAAATAAAATACCGGATCAGGAGCGGACAAACTCATTATCCTCAATATCCTCAAAGCTGTTTTTCCAGATGACCCGGTTTTCTCCTGTAAAAAGCATCCTTCCCGAGCCGTTGTCATATATTACTTCGCGTTCTTTTTCATCCCCGTTTCTGTCATAGACAATCTCTGTTTTGACCGCGCTGAAATAATTGACGAGATTGCCGGACGGGCTGTAACTGCCTTTTATAACCCATTCATAAGAGACTCTGTCTTTGATATTTGACCTGACGGTGAATACCGTCATATCATTTTCGCCGGCCTCAATATCCATGGTGTATGTATCATTTTTGTATGAGCCGAAAAGAGAATCTTCCGATTTTGCGGTTTCAAGATTGATTTCTTCGGTGGGAACAATCTTATCTTCGGGCAGCATATAAGATTCACTTTTGCTTTTTTCTGACTTTTCGCTGCTTTTTCCGCATGAGCAGAAGATACCGAGAGAAACAAAAATTGCTGCCAATACGGCAATAGTTCTTTTCATTTTAAAACCTCATATTTTTCGGGATGCGGGTTATCTGGTTGCCATAATATATTCTGTCATTTCGTTAAGGTCAACTCCGTCATATGAGTCGCTGATTGAAATGGTGTAAGCAAAGCTGTTATAAGTCCAGGTTGCGAGACAGAGCTTGCCGTCTTTGCCTCTGAGCGTTACCTCGTAAACGCCTACTGTTTGAGAGGATTCTTCGGTCAGGTCGTTTCTCCTGTCGCTGTTATCGTTTACACCGAGTGTTTTTCTGGTGTAACCGGCGTCACCGTATTTAACCTCTATTGTGCTGCTGTTGGATTCAGTGGAGGTTACGGGAACTCCAACAAGACGGTCGCTGTACTGAATATCAAAGTTGGCGGATTCAATACCGCTGTCGGTGTCGCCGCTTTCGGTATTGCTGTTTGTTTTCTGCCTGAATATTATAAGCGCGGCTGCAGATATGACAAGCAGTGCAATCAGAATCACGCAAAACAGTTTTTTCTTCATATGATCAACCCCTCAGAAATTTTCAAGTGAATAGATATATGTTTCGGCCCAGCTGTATTGATTCATGAATTCTCCGTGAAAGCTTTCCGATTCATCGCATGTACCGACCAGAAAATCATAATAATCACAGTCAAGCAGTTCTGTGTTTACGGAGTATGAGTTGCTGTTATGAATCAGTACTTCTTCAAATCCCTGCCGTTCCAGGTCTTTGCGCAGGGAGGAGAATATTGTCTTGAAATTGATGACGGCCTTTTCGGGAGTCATTGATTCTTCAAACAGGGCGGCACAGATTTCGTTACGGCTGGCCGATGCTCCTTTAAGGCAGATCAGATAGGCGAGCATTTCCTTTTCTCTCTGTCTTTTGAATGCCATCGGCTTTCCGTCGGCAAAAATATCGAAATTACCGAAGCATCTGACTTTAAGCTTTCTGACGCCGTCATTCTTTTCAACGGGATTGCGGAGATTTTTCAGCGTTTCTTTAAGGTCTTTATCCATAACGGGTTTCAGCAGATATCCGCTCACAAAGAGTTTAAGCGCGTCAAGAGCGTATTGACTGTATGCCGTAACCATTATGATATTGATTTTAGGGCATTTCTTTTTTATTGTTTCCGCAAGTGTGAGACCGTTTTTCCCGGGCATCTGAATATCGAGAAAAGCAATATCAAACGAGTGGCTGTCAATCAGCTTGACCGCTCCGTTATACTCGGAGGCAAAAAAGTACTCGTTTCCGGGAGAAACTCTTTCAACGGCGTCTCTGAGATCTTCTCTCAGATACTCCTCGTCATCAACGATCAGTATTCTCATTTTCTCATTCCTTCGGTATTGTGATGGTTACTTTTGTCCCTTCCCCGGGACTGCTCTGAACATCGATTGAGCCTTTGCACATAAGATTAAGCCTCTCGGCTGTATTGCGGATTCCCACATGATTTCTGCGGGAGGGGTCTTTGAGAATTTCCGTATCAAAGCCAGCTCCGTTGTCTTCAATCTCAACGATATTGTCTGAGCCCTGCGCATAAGTCCTTATGGTAATCAGCCCGTCAGATTTCTGCTGAGATCTGAGCCCGTGTTTGATAGCGTTTTCGACATTGGTCTGGATTGCGAAAGGGGGAACGGAAAAGTCAGTTTCCTCGATGTCATATTCAACCGTAATGCTTTTGCCGAAACGCTTCTGCTCAAGATAAATATAATGCTTAACAAGATCTATTTCACGCTCGGCGGGAATGCAGTCCGGTTCATTGATAAAATCGGTGCAGCTGCGCAGATATCCCGAGAATTCATTTATCGCGTCCGCCGCCTCATCGGGGGCGTTCTTGCATAAATGCCTTATGACGGAGAGCGTGTTGAAAATAAAATGGGGCTGCACCTGCTGATTGACCAGACGGATTCTCTCTTCGGCGAGAATCTTTTCTTTCGCCGCGTTATACTGCATAAAATCAAATTCATAAGAAATAAACAGCAGAAGAATGGAAAAGACAAGAGAAAGATTAGTGAAAGAAACGCCGTAATGCAGAGTCTGGATTACAACCGCAATATTCGGCAGAACAAGGAACATAATCATCGCGGTCTTTTCAAACTTTGTCATATAGCTTATATACTGGAGCACTACTCCCAAAGTAATGACTATGCCCACAAAAGCTATGATGCCGGGCAGCATTCCGTAATTCAGACGGTAATAAGTGTTTCTTGCGTCAAAAGAATAAATGAATTCATGAAACACATTGACCGAAATTATCCCCGCGCCCAGGACAAAAAGCACCCATTCAATGTATTTCCAGTAGAGGCCCTCTATCTCGGCCCGTTTTGAAATAAGGTGTGAAATATATTCCGCGACAAGCGGCATGATAAGGAATCCGAAAAAGAAAGCGCAGTAATTTGAAATCCTGACCGCATAGTAACCGATTTCTTTGATATTTCCTCTGAATGCCCAGGCGATTGAATCGCTGATCATGAGAAAGGTCGCACAGATAAGCAGGTTAATCAGCTTGCGTGCGCCCGCTTTATCATAATGCCTGGTGATGAAAACCGTGATCACCGAAATCAGCGAAAACAGTGCTCCCCAGATTTCTATTGAAAAGTGAATGTATTGCAGTGTTGACATATTTATCACCGAAATGAGATATCAGACGGCATACTCTGCCGGGGATTGTCTCCGGATATACATATTTTAATAAATCCTATCATAATATACGTGTGTACGCAATATTTTTTTGAATTTTTATAATTTTTTTATTTATTTTAAAATTTAATAAATTTGTCACCTTTTTGTCACCCTTTATATGTTAATGTTAAAGTGAGAAATTATCAGGGGGTATCGGAATGATACATAAGAACTCTGTAAAAAAATATCAGTTGATGCTGAAAAGAACGGCCTGCGTTATTATTGCCGCCGCGCTTGTTTTCGGCTCTTTTGCCTGTGCGCCTTTTGATATAAAAGCCGATGCGGCTGCAAATCTCAAATTCGGCGATAATTACCGGCTGACAATTGATCTTGAAGTAACGAATGATGCCGACGGCTGGAACAGTGCATGGTGCAAAGTCTGGACCAGGCCCAAAAACGGCACCGGCAGCGAGCATCTGTTTAAAGAGTATGATATCAAAGACAGCGTTGACAACGGTGACGACACCTGGAGCCTTACCGAGGATCTGGGTACCGAATTCCCGAGCGATATAGAGATTTATACGGATTTCGGCGGGGGATTTACCTGGCGCGCATGGGCGGCGGAGGTTACAATCAAGGTGAACGGTATCAATGTAAAATCGTCTCATCTTATTTCCGAATCCGGATGTTTCAGCAGCTCAAACACGCATAATCATCTCTATATTGATACCATCCATTTTCCCTGGCCCAAAACAATTAATGTCTTAAATCACCATACAGATATTCCCGGTTTGCCGGACGAAGATAATTTCTATGATTTTTATCAGGGGGCAGGGGCAGCCACCGCTACCGGCAATATTTTTATAAACGCCTGCGATGTTTACGGGGTTACATGGTACGGTTCCAAAGGAGAGGGTGGATATGCCAACTCCGTGACGAGTGACGGAGATCCTTATGCCCGTATGAATAAAACCTCCGGCAGCACTTACAGTGAGGGATCGATTTATAAGCTTTACTGCCCTACAGGCAGTTCCGGAAAACCCGATCATGAAACAACATACACCTTTACATTCAACACCGGAAATGAAAGCCACTCAAAGGTTACCAGGCAGGTTAAGGTATATTTTTACTTTAACCATAAACTGACTGTCAAAGTTAAAAACAAGCCCGATTCTGTCATTTACGGCTTCAGGGGAGATTTTATTGACCTTGATGAGATTGACATTCCCGCCGGGTATTCAGTGACCGGTTACGATCAGGAAGGAGACGGGACTTATGACGATGATGCGAATCAGTTCACGTTTGCTTCCGGCAACTGTACGCTGACCGCAGCGCTGAAAGCGAATAAATATAAAATCGCATTCGACGGCAACGGAGCTACCGGCGGAACCATGACGGCTGTCAAAAACGCCACTTATGATGTGCCTCTCCAGGTTCCGGCAAATGTATTTTCAAAATCCGACGGTCAGGGTAACAACTATAAATTTGCCGGCTGGAACACCAGGCCCGACGGCAGCGGTATTTCAGTGGCAAACAAAGGCTTTGCCGTCAATCTCACCCCGAATAACGGAGAGATTGTCACCCTTTACGCTCAGTGGAAAATGATAGGGTGGGATCTTATCCTTAAATATCCCCCGGAAATGGAGATTGAAGACAGGCTCATAACGGTTTCAAAACTCGAAGGTCAGAATTTCTTTACGCCCGAGCCTGTTATTCTGACGGAAACCGATGACAATGACCGCTATCATTATGTTTACAGATATGCGGATCAGGACCTTTCCGAAATCACCGGTAATATGACCGTCAATCTGACCTATGAAAAGGTAAGCCACAGTTTCTCCAAGAATGAGGTCATTGAGATGCCAACCTGCCCCGACGCAAACGGAAACGGCGGATACGGTCAGGGTCAGGTCTGCTGTGCAGGCTGCGGATATCTTGATCATCAGTATCTGATTCTTCCGCTGTCTCACAGATATGATGAGCCCGAGTGGGACTGGTCAATCACATATTCCGAAGCGACCGCAAGATTTACCTGTATGCTCTGCGGTCACGTTGAAACAGTCCGGTCAGATTCAACCTGTTCGGATGAAGAGCACATGAGAGTTTTCACCGTCAGTGCTGATTTTGAAGGAAAAACATACACCGATTCGGAGTCCGAACATATAAATCATATCAGTTTTGACCTGAACGGCGGAAGCGGTTCTCTTGAAACAAGGGTTGTATATGACGGAGAATTTGAGCTCCCGGATCTGGATCCTTCCGCATATAAACAGTATGCCGATTTTACCGGCTGGAAGATAGGCGATACCGTTTATCAGCCGGGCGATACGGTTGAAGCCGGTGATTTCACCGCGGTCGCCCAGTGGGAGATTTCATGGTCAGATATTCAGGCTGTTATTGACAGCGCCGGCAGCAGCACTTCAATCCTGCTTACCGAAGACCTGATTGCCTCTCCCGGCGACGGCCCTCTTACCATACCGGCAGGCAAGGCCATAACCATTCATCTCAACGGTCATAAGATTGACCGCAGCCTTTCATCACCCGCTGCAGACGGCAGCGTTTTCAAGATAACCGGCGGCATCCTCTCTGTCTATGATGAGGCCGGAGGCGGCACCATTACCGGCGGATATACCTCGGGCAACGGCGGCGGCGTCGATGTGGAGAGCGGCAGTTTCTGGATGTATTCCGGTGAGATATCATATAACAGAGCCGAGGGCAACGGCGGCGGAGTTTATGTATCCGGCAATTCGGACGGCGCCGCATTCAACCTGCGCGGCGGTACAGTCTGCCAGAATATATGCGGCGGCAGCGGCTCGGGTGTGTATGCTTCGGGAGCTGATAATGAGCTTTATATAAGCGGCAGCGCCGAGATAACCAAAAATGTCTGCACCGGAGACAGTATGTCTTCGGGCGGTGTTTACGCCGATATCGGAAACTTTAAAATCAATGACCGGATAAAGATTCACGATAATTACAAAGCGGATGAATCAAGGTCAAATGTCGTGCTCGGCGGAAATACGCAGATGGTTGTATGGTATCCCCTTGAGAGCAGTGCGCTTGTGTATATTTCAGGCGAACCGGGCAGAGTTTATGTTCATGACAGCAATGTCGATGATGACCCCGGTTTCAATCCCGATTTGACAAACTACAGAAGTGACAGCTTTGATTTCGACCCTGCGCTTAACGCAGATAAAGAAGTCATATTCGTCAGTCATACCCATATCTATACAGGCCCGGTCTGGGTCTGGTCGGATGACTGCACATCCGCTCAGGCGGTATTCACCTGCACTGGATGCGAAGATACTCAAACGGTTGAAGCCGCCGTTACGCAGACCGGCAATACAAACACTCACCTTATCTATACAGCAGAGGCTGCATTTGAAGATGAGACTTATTCCGATACCGCTCAGAAGGCAAAGGGCTGGAATATGCATGTCTCAGGAATTCAGGTGACCGGAGACAATTGCAACGATATATTGGGAGACGGGACTGTAAAATATGATGTCGCATCCAATACGCTCACACTGACTGACGCGGTCATAGAAACCGCGCTGAGAAGCGGTGACAATGAGAATGAATTCGGTCTCAGGTATAATGTCAACAGGGGAGCAAGGCTTAAAATTGTACTTAACGGCACAAACAGCATTGTAAATACCGAAACGGCAGGCAGCGTTGTAAGAGTATTCGGCATTGCCGTATATAACGCAAACTCCTCCGTTGACTGCAATCCGTTGATTTCCGGCAGCGGCACTCTGAATATTACACTCGGCAGTGACGGCCTCACGGAGTGCATAGGTATTCATTCATCCGGCTCGGCTCTGACCGTAAATGAGAGCAGAATCAATATCGGTATTGACGGAAGTTCACCATCTCAGGGAATACACGCAAACAACTCTATTGTTGTTGAAAACGGAGCGCAGGCAATAATAACAACCGGCTCCGGAAGCGGCACTGTTTCGCTTTATGCCCGCAGTCTCAGTGTATCGGAAGATTCATCGGTAAAAGTCATTTCGGCTGTCTCGGCGGTTTCATCCGTATGCTCGCTGACAGATTCAACCCTGATGCTCGGTATAGATACCGCACCGGATATCAGCGGAGAAAACTCTGCCGAGTGGGACAGAAGCACTTCACTTTCCTCATATAAATATGTTCATATACGCTATGTTGAGCGCAAGGCCTCGGCTGAGCTCAGCGCGGACAGAGTCGTCAAAGGTCAGAGCCTGACCTGGACCGTCAAGGTTCCGGATGACACAACCTGGGTAAGATTCAGCGGCACTTACACCGATTCCGCAGGAAACCCGGTAAATCTTACTCTGAATTACAAGCGTACAAATACCGCTGTTGTGATAACCGATGAACAGTACACATCTCTTGAAGTATGGACTGTTGATACAAGATTCTCCTATGCCGGTACAGGGCAGAGTTCACTTCAGAACTGGAGTGTTCAGTATAAACCCAAAGGCTCAAAGGAGTGGCTGCCGGTCATGAGTGATGGCGGCGAGAGCGAGCTTGTGAAAACCGTGCTCGTCGGGAAAACGGCAGATGTGCTCGTTCCCCCGACACAGGGGTATGATAAGTATTCTCTTATCAGTGCGGTTTCCGGAAAGGAATCGGTTTCAGCAGGGGAAAGGTCTCAGGTAACCGTTATGACCACCGACGATGTTTCAAAGATAAGAATCTGCTATGTCGATGCGGCAACGGGCAAGACCAAATCCTACGCATTCCAGACCACATCAACTTCCGTAAAGAGTCTTGAGAGTGAAAACGGTATCTCAACCTGGGTGATAGATTTCAAATTCATCGCTCCGGCAGTTGACAGCACTTATTCGGTGCAGTGCCGCGGAACTCAGTGGGGCGAAGCTCAGACTTTTACGGTAACTGTGAAATAAAGCAAAGCATTTAATGCTTTGAGATTAAAAACAGCCCGCAGGCATCAGCCTGCGGGCATATTCGTTTAATTTATTTATCTGTTTAGCTTTTTTTCGGCGAAGTATTCGAGAGCTTCCGTATATCCCGCGAATCCTTTGCCCATAATCGTTTTTTCGGCATACATCCCCACATATGAGAGCTTGCGGAATTCCTCACGTTTTGTTATATCGGAGATATGCACCTCAACAGCCGGTTTGCTGACCGCCTTGAGTGCGTCAAGAATCGCAATGCTTGTGTGAGTGTAGGCGCCGGCGTTGATTATAATCCCGTCAAAGTCCGTGTATGCCGACTGTATCTTATCCACAATGCCGCCCTCGTGATTTGACTGATATATTTCAATTTCAAGTCCGAGCTGTGCGGCTTTTTCATTTATCATACGGCAAAGGTCTTCATAAGTGTTTTCACCGTAAATACTTTTTTCCCTTATGCCGACCATATTGAGATTCGGCCCGTTGATTACAAGGATACGCATTTTAAAATCCTCCCGGCTGTAATGTTTACATCTTCATCCGCATCCACCGTGTAACCGGCAAGCGATTCGTAGATTGAATGCCTTTCGTCATACAGCTTTTTTATTGCTTCGGGGCTCTTTGAGAGAGGTCTGCCTTCACCCGAAAGCTCTTCAACGCCGCGTCTGAGATAGATGATGATACCGTTTTGCCTGAGCGAATCCCGGTTTTCCTCCCTGAGCACAGCGCCTCCGCCTGTCGCTATTATCTGCCCCGGGTATTTTGTCAGACGGCGGATTTCCCTGGATTCCGCGTTTCTGAAGTATTCTTCGCCGTTCTGTGCGAAGATTTCCGGAATCGTTTTCCCTTCGGCTTTTTCAATTTCATCATCGGTGTCGATGAATTCTCTGCCGGTGAGCTTCGCGAGCTCTCTGCCTGCTGTGGATTTGCCGCATCCGGGCATCCCGATGAGCACTATATTCATCATATTCTTTTTGATTTCACCGTAAGCTTTTTCAATAACGGAGACGTCAATTTCTTTTCCGGTAAAAAGCTCAGATGATTTCATGCCCTGGGCAATAAGCATATAAAGCCCGTTTGAATTCGGTATGCCGAGCTTATCCGCGTCAAGCAGCAGTTTTGTCCTGAACGGATTGTAAATAAGATCAAAGACAAACTGCAGGTTTTTGAAAATGCGAAGGTCAACCGGAGCCGCTCCGTTTTCGGGATACATGCCGACGGGCGTAGTGTTTACTATGATATCAGCATCGGAGTGAAGAGAGATGTTGTCATAGTTGTTTTCTCCGCTTCTGCTGATGATAACCGTTTCAAGCGCATATGCTCTTCTGCAGTAAACCGACACGGTTTTGCTTGCTCCGCCGCTGCCGAGTATCAGCACTTTTTTGCCTTTAAAAGACGCTCCCGCCTTCGTCACCATCGTTTCAAACCCGTATAAATCGGTGTTGTATCCGTAAACGGTGCCGTTCTTTTTTACAACCGTGTTTACGCTGCCGATTTCCTTTGCCGTGTCACTGAGCACATCGCAGCGCTTGAAAGCTTCAACTTTATAGGGAATCGTTACATTGAACGCTTCTATACTGCCGTCTCTGAAGAAATCATCGATTTCACCGGGCTCACGGCAAAAAAGATCATAGCGGTAGGAGCCGAAAAAAGCGTGTATTTCGGGCGAAAGGGAGTGCGAGAGCTTTCTTCCGAGTAGTCCGTACATATTATCAAAGCCTCTCTGCCAGATCGTAAATGAGTTTTTCAGTCTTTTCCCATCCGAGACAGGGGTCGGTTATTGATTTGCCGTATATATCGCCGGTCTTCTGATTGCCGTCTTCAAGATAGCTCTCAATCATAAGGCCCTTGACAAGATCTTTGATTTCGGAATCATAGTTGCGGCTGTCGATGATTTCATTTGCTATTCTGATTTGCTCTATATATTTTTTGCCGGAATTTGCGTGATTGCAGTCAATGATGACCGAAGGATTTTTAAGCCCGGATTCCTTATATTTTCCGTTTACAAACGCAAGATCTTCATAGTGGTAGTTCGGCAGCGAGTTTCCGTGTTTGTTGACATATCCTCTGAGTATCGCGTGAGCGTAGGGGTTGCCGAGCGAGTGGGCGGCCCATCCTCTGTAAATGAAGTGATGGCGTCCCTGCGCGGCAGTAATTGCGTTCATCATAACATCTATGTCGCCGCTCGTCGGGTTTTTCATACCGACAGGCACATCTATTCCGCTCGCTGTCAGGCGGTGTTCCTGATTTTCAACGCTTCTCGCGCCTATGGCCACATATCCGATAATATCGTCAAGGTATTTATGGTTGCTCGGGTAGAGCATTTCGTCTGCGCAGATAAGGCCTGTTTCGCTTACGGCTCTCATATGAAGCTCGCGTATGGCGATTATGCCTTCAAAGAGATTCGGCTTCTGGTCCGGGTCAGGCTGATGAAGCATGCCTTTGTATCCGGCGCCGGTGGTTCTCGGCTTGTTTGTGTAAATGCGGGGAATAATCATGATTTTATCTTCAACTTTTTCCTGAACGGCCGCGAGACGTGTTACGTATTCCATAACGCTGTCTTCTCTGTCTGCCGAGCAGGGGCCGATTATCAGAAGAAATCTTTTATCCTCGCCGGTGAAAATCCTTTTTAATTCGGCTGTCTTTTTCTGCACTGTGTACTCCACTCTCGATGAAATCGGAAACATTTCCTTGACTTCCATCGGGATCGGGAGCTTCTTTTCAAATTCCATATTCATGCTCATAATTATTTTCTCCTTTATTTGTTGAATGCCGCCCGGCGTTCGGTTGAGAGTTTCATCTTTTCCATAAGACCTTCTCTGTCTCCGTTTTCGAGCATATCCCTGAGCGTTTTCATTTCATTTATGAATCTGTCTATATCCGCGAGAAGAGGCTCTTTGTTAAGCAGAAACAGTTCGCTCCACATCACCTCGTTTATGTTTGCGATTCTCGTCAGATCCCTGAAAGAATCGGCTGTGTAATCGGCAAGGTGAGTGTTGTCCGAGCAGGTCATCAGAGCGACCGCTATGCAGTGTGTCAGCTGCGAAACAAATCCGATCATCCTGTCGTGCTCCTCGGGGGAGAGGACCGTGACATTGATGAATCCGAGAAGCCTTCCGAGCTCCTTGCACCATTCGATTGCCTCTTCGCTGTTCTTCTCTGTGGGAACAACGAGAAAGTTCGCGTCTCTGAACATCTTTTCTGTGCTGTTTCTTACTCCGTAAACCTCGCGCCCCGCCATCGGGTGAGCCGCTATGAATTCAACGTCATCCCGCAGGATTTCCTGTATATCATATACTATGCAACTTTTTACGCCGGTGACATCCGTGATGATTGCACCGCTTTTGAAATACTGCTGATTATTTTCAATCCATTCCTTAATGAGTTTCGGGTATAGAGCGAAAACAATTATATCCGCCTTCTCTATAAGAGCACTGTCGGCAGAGCAGCTGCCCTCGTCTATTATATTGTTTTCAACAGCATAGTCGATTGAATCCCTGTTTGTGTCTATGGCGCTTATATGAAAGTCAAGGCGTCTGAGAGCTTTGGCATAGCTGCCGCCCATGAGACCGAGACCCACTATGAGAACATTCTGAGTGTTAAGCAGTTTCATACAGTTTCACCTTTATTCCTAATGATTTAAGACGCTCAAAGAAATCCGGCAGGCTCTTTGATACGGCCTGAGCTCCGTCTATTTTTCCGCCGGTAATTGAGCATAAAACAGACAGCGCCATAACTATCCTGTGGTCATTATGACCGGAGAGAGTTTTTGACGGCGCATGTATTTCACCGGGGAATATCCTGAAATAATCATCGCCGGTTTCCGTTCTGATTCCGAATTCAAAGAGCTCCGAAGCCATTGCGGCGCATCTGTCGCTCTCTTTCAGAATGAGCCTTTTTGTGCCGGTGAATAATGCTCCGTGTTTAAAGGCGAGAGCCATGCATACAGGCCCGAGGTCGGGGCAGCTGCTCAGATCCGTAACGGAGTTTTCCTCTTTTAAAGCTTTGAAAATATCCGTGTAAACCTTATCTGCCTGAGAGCTTTCGGAATCAAGGCCGGTTACCGTGACATCGCCGCCGGTGAGATTGAACGCTGAGAAAAACGCGGCGTTTGACCAGTCGCCCTCGGTTACGGTATCTGCGGCTGTGTATCTTTGACCGCCCTTGATTTCAATAACATTATCCGATATGAATCCCGCCTTGACAGAGTGTCTTGCAAGTGAATCGAGAGTCATATCTATATACGGCCTGCTCTCAACAGGGGGAATAATCTTTATTTCGCTGTCGCCTTCGAGCAGAGGCATAGCAAAGAGAAGACCGCTTATGAACTGGCTGCTGATATTGCCGGGAACGGTGTATTTCCCGGATTTAAGCTCTCCGCTTATTTTTACGGATGTTTCGCTTTTCCGAATACTTATTCCGTGAGTTTCAAAGATTTCCTCATATACGGAAAGAGGTCTCGACATCAGCTTCTCGCTGCCGGTGAATTCCGCTTCGCCGCAGAAAATCAGCGAGAGTGGAATCAGAAACCGCAGTGTACTGCCGCTCTCCCTGCAGGGAAGCAGGGCGGCTTTTTTGAATGCAGCAGGTCCTGTTATTTCAAGAGAGTTTTCTTTTTTGATAATCTCTGCTCCGAGAGCTCTCATACAGTCGATTGTAGCGAGAATATCCTGTGAATAATCTATGTTTGAAACAGTGCTCTTTCCGTGTGCGAGGCAGGCGCAGATTATTTCTCTGTGCGCGGCGCTCTTAGACGGGGGAGCGGTGACGGTCCCCCTGGCAGTTGACGGTGTGAATTCAGCAATCATATCATTCACCGAGCCAGTCCGTGCCGTATCTGAGAGCGAGAATATCGCAGAGCACAAGCGCCGTCAGGCTGTCAACTACCACGCGGGCGCGGTGGATAACCGCCGGGTCGTGTCTGCCGTGAATTGTGAGAGAAGTGTCTTTCATCTCAAGCATATCCACTGTTTTCTGCTCCCTGAATATCGATGGGGTGGGTTTCACGGCAAGTCTGAATGTGACGGGCATGCCGTTTGTGATGCCGCCGTTTATGCCTGCGTTGTGATTTGTAACGGTTTTGATCTTTCCGTCTTCCATGCGGAATGAATCATTGAATTCGCTGCCGCGCAGATTTATATCCTTAAACGCGTTTCCGAATTCTATTCCTTTGACTGCGGGAACTGAAAACATCGCGTGTGAAATCATGCTTTCAACGCTGTCAAACCACGGCTCTCCGATGCCTGCCGGAAGACCTGTGACTGCCGTTTCGAGTATTCCTCCGACACTGTCGCCGTCTGCTCCCGCGCTTATAATCGCTTCACGCATAAGCTCCGACTTTTTATCGTCGAGCACGGCAAAATCAAGTGAATTGAGTTTATCAATATCGGCTTTCAGATCTTTGAATTTTCTGTCATCGATTTTTGCGCATCTCGCGATATGAGTGCCTATGTCAATCCCTTTGTCTTTAAGAGCCGAGATTGCTATTGCCCCGGCGGCGGTCAGAGCCGCCGTAAGGCGTCCGCTGAAGTGCCCGCCTCCGCGGTAATCCTCAAACCCGTGATATTTTTTATTGGCTGTGTAGTCGGCGTGACCCGGTCTCGGAATAAATGAATTAAGCGCGTAGTCGGAGCTGTTTGCCTTCTCGTTTGGTATTATTATACATACGGGCGTGCCTGTTGTCTTGCCCTCAAAAACTCCGCTGATAATTTTGAAATTATCGGCTTCTTTTCTTGCCGTGCCCGTTTTCCCTGCGGGGCGGCGCTTTTTGAGCTGAGATTTTATAAAAGCCGTGTCGATGGCAATGCCCGGTGCGAGGCCGTCAATTACAACGCCGGTCATTTCGCCGTGGCTCTCGCCGAAAAGAGTAACAGAAACGCTGTTTCCGAATGTGTTTTTCATCAGTCCGTCTCCTTTACGATTAATTGAATTCTTTCTCTGAGAGCGGCGGGGTCAATTTCCTCAAATCTGAATCTGCCCGGCTCGTCAACGAAAGTTACGGTAATTGAGCCCTCATTCATTTTTTTATCATGCAGCATTGCGTCAAAAATCTTTTCCCTGCTGCCGCTGAATTCCGTCGGAAGATTCAGCTTTGCGAGCACGGGGATAAGCCGCTCTCTCGTCTTTTCGCTGCACATCGGAATCATCCCGAGCGCAACGCATTCGCCGTGATAAAGCCCGGTGCCCTGCGCTTCGATACCGTGACCGATGGTGTGGCCGAAATTCAG
>CADBOL010000255.1 GCA_902796295.1 Oscillospiraceae bacterium | reverse complement strand
TCAACCTTCAGCGGTTGGGAATGGTATGATAAAGACGGCAACAAGCTTGACGCAAAACCCGAAAAGATGCCTGCAGGCGATCTTACCGCCAAGGCAAACTGGGGCGACAATGAATATACCGTAACCTTCTATGATCAGGACGGCACAACAGAGCTCGGCAAGGTTTCCGGTAAATACGGCGAGACTGTAACTCCCATTGCAAATCCGACTGCTCCCGCAGGCTATGAGTTTGACAAGTGGGATCCCGAAGTTCCCGCAACATTCACAGAAGATACATCCGTAAAGGCTGTTTATAAAGCAAAGCAGTATAATCTTACTGTTGATCTTGACGGCGGCGCATTTGCCGATGATTCAGTCAACCCCGCAGGTCTCTATGACTACAACACCAGCGTTGCAAAGCCCACAGCCGATCCCGTTAAGGAAGGCTATGAGTTCAAAGGCTGGTCACCCGAGTTCCCGGTAGTCATGACAAGCGATAAGACAGTCAAGGCTCTCTGGTCCGGCAAGACCACAATCACCCTTAATCCGGGCGAAGGCAAGAAGCCTGACGGCACTGCTTATGAGCCCATCGTAATTGACAGCGATTCCAAGGATTATCCCGAGATTCCCGATCCCGTACTTGACGGCAAGGAATTTGACGGCTGGTATTGGAAGGATAAAGACGGCGAAGCTCACAGATATGACTTCACCAAGACTCCCGAAGAGAATATAGGCGCAGGCGTTTCCGGCGAAATTCCTCTGACGGCAAACTTCCTTACCAAGCATACAGTAACTTATATCGCTGACGGCACAACAGTAAAGAGCGATACACTTCTTACCGGTGCTGATCTCACTGCAGGCGTACCTGCTGATCCCACCAAGGAAGGCTTCGTATTCGGCGGCTGGAAAGATGCCGCAGGCAAGACTCCGTATGACTACGGTACAATGCCTGATAACGATTTAACATTCACAGCTGTATTCAACCCCAAAGAGGCTGACAAATACACTTACAAGTTTGTTGACCGCGGCAATACCATCACATCCGGTCAGCTCGCAGAGGGCGATCCCATCCCGACTCCCGAAGAGCCCAGCAGATTCGGTTATAAGTTCGCAGGCTGGAAGCCCGATGTTCCCACCTACATGCCCGCAGGCGATATGACCTTTGAAGCTCAGTGGGAATTTGACAAGACATTCGTTGCTCTCATCATCGGCGGCACTGCAGTAGCAGGCGGCGTTGCAGCAGGCGTTGCAGCAGCCAACACAGCTCTGATTGCAGGCGGCGCAGTTGTCGGCGGAATAGTTGCTATAGCGATTGCAGCCAACACTCATAAGGTAACATACCTTGTTGACGGCAACACTTACAGAGTATTCTACATCCTTAAGGGCACAAAGGTTATCGTTCCCAAGGATCCGACTAAGGACGGCTGCACATTCAAAGGCTGGGATCCCGAAGTTCCCGATGTAATGCCCGACCATGACCTCACATTCAATGCTCAGTTCTCAGGCAGCGCAGCAGGAAACAACGGCTCAGGCTCAGAGGTTATCTCTGATGTTCCCGCAACAGGTTCCGCAACCGCAGGTCTTGCAGTATTTGCAGTTATCTCTTCCGCATGCGCAGCAGCGTATGTTATGAATAAGAGAAAGCACAGCTGATAAAAAGCTGAAATAAACCAAGAGGAGTCCGCAAATGCGGACTCCTTATATTTTGCTTGATTTCGGCTCCGTGCCGGGCCAGGGCACATATTGCAGTTGACGGCAAGTTACGGCGTTCTGGGAATCGTGAGCGCGCACTATAGGAAAGACAATAATGCCTGACGGCTATATTTTTACGCAATGCGATTCATTTTTAGCCCTCTCCACGTTCGGAGAGGGTGCCCGAAGGGCGGGTGTGGACGTTTAAATCCGGAGCAAGTATTCCTTGATTTAACATTTCACTCTTTTAACAGGCTTGCGTTCCTCAATTTTGACTGTCAATTCTGCAATATATGAGATCCTTCGCTGACGCTCAGGATGACAAAACAGATATCGGATAATGGATAATAGATGTTAGATGATGGAATCGCATTGCGATGAATTAATAGACGGCAGGCATTTATGCCTGCCCTACATTGCAAGTTCACGCTTGCCGCGACGTCTTTCCCTGCAATCATATAAACGTAGCGCTCATTCATTGCACATTGCACATTGCTAATTGCTAATTTTAAAAAGAGTCCGCTCAAAGCGGACTCTTTTTTATATGCTTTTTCTGAAGCCTTTGCCGAGCACTTCGTTTGCTTCGCTGACTATAATGAATGTTTCTTCATCTATTGATTTTACCGTTTTGAGCAGGCCGCTGATTTCGCTCTTTCTCGCAACGCATATAAGCATATTCTTATTGTCTCTCGAATATGCGCCGACAGCCGGGATAATTGAAACGCCGCGCCTTGAGGATGAGATTATCGCGTTTGCGATTTCATCGGCCTTCTCAGTGAAAATCATCAGCATCTTGCCGTTTGCCATGCCATAGAGAAGAGAGTCAATCACTCTTGATGAAACAAAGGCGACTATAATGGCATACAGGCCGCTTTCAAAGCTTCTGAAAACAATCATGTAAGCGATAACGATTATCGCGTCTGCCGCCATTACTACTTTACCGACCGAAATAAACGGGATTGCCTTGTGAACAAGCCGCCCGATAATATCGGTGCCGCCGCTTGTCGCGTTGGTTGTCATTATGATTCCGAGGCCCGCTCCCTGGAGCACTCCGCATATGAGAGCAGCGAGAATCGGATTTCCCTGATACACGGGTATATATGCTTTAAAAAGCCATGTCATGAGGTCGAGCGCACCCGAGAGGATTGCCGACACTATAAGTGTTTTGAGCAGGCTCCCTTTGCTGATGAATATATACATAAGTATCAGCAGGGGAATATTCAGCGCAAATCCGACAAGACCTATGGGCCATCCGAAAAGCTTATGGAGAATGACTGAGGCGCCCGTCATACCGCTCTGCGCGATTGAATTCGGCAGGGCAAAGCCGTTGACTGCGGTGGCGTAGAGAAGGCAGCCCGCTATCCATATAAACGCTTCTTTCAGATACTCGAAGGCCTTCTTTTCGGGTTTACTCACCGTAATCACCGCCTTCTTTTATCAGATTATAGAGTTCATTTATTCTCTCCGCTTTGCCGTCGAGCCACAGCTTTCCGAAAAGACATTCAAGACCGGTAGCGTAGTGATAATCGGAGCCCGACTGGTTTTTCGGAGTGCTTCCGGGATGGGCGTTACGCCCTCTTCTGAATATCTCGCTTTCCTCTTCACTGAGCAGCGGAAGAATTCTTCTGACTGCCGAGGCCTGAGCTCCCGCGCAGACTCTGTCGGAGGCAAGCTTATGAAGGTCTTTGACAGGGCGGTTTGTTTCGCTCAGCAGATCGCTTCTCACAAGCAGGTCATAGACCGTGTCTCCGAGGAAGGCAAGAGCAAGGGGACTGTATGAGTTTGAGTTAATAAAAATCACTTCCTCCCGAAAATCAGTTTACAAAATCAAATTCGAGATCGTAGATTGAAACCGTGTCACCCTCCTGAATCCCGCGCTCGTGAAGGGCGTCGATTATACCGCTTGAAATCAGAACTCTCTGGAAATACTGCAGGGATTCATAATCGTCAAGATCGCACCTCTGCAGTATTTTGAGGAGCCACGGCGCCTCAACAAAATAGACGTTGTCTCTCACGGTAATCGTAAAGCCCTTGTCGGCGGCTTTCTCATACATTTCAACGGGAATTACCTCCGCTTCATATCTTTTGAGCGGCGGGAGTGTCTGAAGTTTATTCCATACAGCTCTTATGACCTCATCGGTACCCTCTGAAATCGGGGCGCACATCGTGTGAAATTCATAGCCTCTGCTCTCAAAGTATTCACGCAGTGAGGCGAGCTGTTCATCGCTCGCGAGATCGGTTTTATTCGCGACAACAATCTGTTCCCTTTCCGCAAGCTCCGGGTTGAATTTTTCGAGTTCTTTATTGATTATATTGAAATCGTCAACCGGATCTCTGCCCTCGCTGCCGGAGGCGTCAATGATATGCACGAGCAGGCGGCATCTCTCAACATGTCTTAAGAATTCATGGCCGAGGCCTACGCCGTCGCCGGCGCCCTCAATCAGGCCGGGTATATCTGCCATAACGAAGGAATTGCCTTCGCCCATTGATACAACGCCGAGCACGGGAGTGATTGTGGTGAAATGATAGTTTGCGATGACGGGTTTTGCCTCGCTCACCACCGAAATCAGAGTGGATTTGCCGACATTCGGGAAGCCGAGCAGGCCCACATCTGCAAGAAGCTTGAGCTCGAGCGAAACTTCCCACTCCTCGCCGGGAGTGCCGTCTTTAGCGAATCGCGGCACCTGCCTTGTAGGGGTCGCAAAGTGCGGATTTCCCCAGCCGCCCTTGCCGCCTTTTGCGGCGACAAACGGCTCATCTCCGGACATATCCGCCATAATCGCTCCGCTCTCAACGTCTCTGATTATGGTGCCTCTGGGCACATATATTATAAGGTCTTCGCCTTTTTTGCCGCTCTTTCTGCCGCCTGAGCCGTCCTGGCCGTTTTGCGCGGTGTATTTTCTTTTGTATCTGAAATCGGCGAGAGTAGCGAGATTGTCATTCACTTTAAATATGACGCTGCCGCCCTTGCCTCCGTCGCCGCCGTCGGGTCCGCCCGCGGCGACATATTTTTCCCTGCGGAAACTCACGGCTCCGTTACCGCCGTTTCCGGCTTTGATTTTTATTTTTGCGATATCAACAAACATATTTATTCCTCCGTTTCAGAGTGAAACGCGTCATAGACTGTCTTTGCCGCCGCTTTTCCGATGCCTTTTACCGAGGCTATTTCCTCCTCGCTCGCTTCGGATATTGCTTTGATTGTTTTGAAATGTTTCATGAGTGTCTTAGCTCTTGTTTCGCCTATTCCGTCGATTCTTGTCAGAGTGGTCGAGATACCCGCCTTTTTACTTTTTGCGTGATGATAAGCCACCGAGTATCTGTGCACTTCCTCCTGTATGGTTGATACGAGCGTGAAGGCGCTTCTTTTTGATGTCAGCGAGATTTCTCCGCCCGACATGGCTATTGCCCTGGTCCTGTGATGTGAATCCTTGACCATACCGAAGAGGGGAATATTGAGATTGTGCTTCATCAGCACGGGGATAACGGCGTTGACCTGACCCTTTCCGCCGTCAAGCAGGATCAAATCGGGGAGCCTGCCGAAGCCCTCTCCGCTTTCCCGGTTATTCTCATATTCCCTCAGCCGTCTGTCAATGACCTCTGCCATTGACGCGTAATCATCCTGACCGGAGAAGCCCTTTATTGAAAAATGTTTGTATGCTTTGCGGTATGGCAGACCGTCTTTGAATACGACCATACCGGCAACATTATTTGAACCGGCCGTATGCGAAATATCATATGATTCAATAAATTCCGGCGGAGCCTTGAGCCCGAGCAGCTTCCCGAGCTCGTCAAGAGCGGCGGTTGCTTTTCCTGTTCTGCCGAGATAGAGTGCCAGCTTCTGAGCCGAGTTTGAGCGGCACATATCGAGCAGGCGGAGCTGCTCGCCTCTCTGCGGAATATTCAAGGTTACTTTTCTGCCCGATTTGGAAGACAACCATTCACAAAGGACCTCCGATGAGTCAACCTCGCCGTCAATTGAAATTCTCGACGGCACATTGTCTCTCATCGTGTAATATCTCATCAAAAGCTCATGCCTTGCCTCGGGCAGATTTTCGGGCAAATCTATAATAAAGTATTCGCTGTCATAGAGGCGGTAATCTTCAAACCTCAGAACGGAGAGGCACGCTTTGGGATTCAGTCCCTGCTTTGCGCCGACGAGCGCGAAAACATCCTGCTCCTTTACGGGCGCCGCGACTACCTTCTGCTTTTCCGAAATCCTGCCGATTGCTTTAATCGTATCCCTGAGCTTTGCCGCTTTTTCATATTCTTCGTTTTCCGCCGCTTCATACATAAGGGCAGTGAGCTTTTCCGTCATGCTGTCCGAGCCGTCCGTAATGAATTCGAGCGCCCGCTGAACGTTTTCGTTATATGCGGCCCTGCCGATTTTGCCCGCGCACGGCGCGGAGCACTGCCCGATGGAATAATTGAGACACGGGCGGCTTTTGCCGTATTGGGCGGGGAATTCCTTATTGCAGGTCGGAATTCTGAATATCTTTTTCGCCCTGTCAACCGCCGCCGAAATCCCGGCAGAGCTCATATACGGGCCTATGTATTTTGCCGATTCATCATCCTTTTGTTTGACGACCCTGAAATTGGGCCATTCGCCGCCGGAGACCTTTATATAGCTGTAACCCTTGTCATCCTTGAG
>CADBOL010000254.1 GCA_902796295.1 Oscillospiraceae bacterium | reverse complement strand
GTTGCCGATAATGCTTTCACTCTGCTTATTTGCGGTATCAAGGATGCTCTGCGCCTGAGATCTGGCGGCGGCAACTGTAGTATCGGCTTCCTGCTGAGCTCTCTCTCTGATGGAGGCAACGGCGTTTCTCGCATTTGTTACGATATCCGCCGCCTGAGTGCGGGCTGAATTTGTGAATTCATTTGCCTGTCTTTCGGCCTCCGCTCCGATTTCCCTGGCTTTGTTCTCCGCCTCGGAAATAACTGCAGTGGCCTTTTCATCAGTGGATTTGCTGAGATTGTCAGCCATTTTATGAGCGTCGAGAAGAGCCGATTTGATGGCATCTTCATCCTTGCGGTAGCTCTCTACCTTTTCCGCAAGAATGCTGATTTTTTTAATCAGATCGTTTTTATCATCAAGTAATTCCTGATATGCCTGCGCAACGGCAGCAAGGAATGCATCAACCTCATCCGAGCTGTAGCTTCCTGCGCTGACGGGAGTAAACCTGGCGTTTGAAATCTGTTCAGGTCTGAGCATTATTCATTCCTCCAATTAAAAATCGTCTTCGGGAGCGCTGCTTATCTCATCGCCGAGCTCACCTGTAACGGGAACGTTGTTGGGCGTGATAATATATGCTCTGTCGGCAATCTTTTTGAAATCGCCGTCATTTGCATAAGATACACCGTAGAGAACATCGATAATCCTCTGGGCGTCATCATTCTGGCATGATTCAAGGTTAAGAACAACTATTCTCTTCTGCTTGAGAATATCGGCAACCTTATTAACCTCGGTAAAGCGATCAATCTTCTGGAACACCACTCTGGGCTTTGTCTGAGAAACCGGCTTTGTGGAATTGATATTTACCACATTTGAATTTCTCTCAATCTTTGAGTGGAAGGTGCTCTGCCTTGCAGCGGGCTTTGCAACCGGCTCTTCCTGCATATCTGAGGGATTATAATCGAAATCATCATCAAATTCCTCAATGCCGTCAACATAGCTGTCATCAGTCACATTAATCCAGTTTGAAAGCTTGTCCTTAAAACTCATTTTAGTTCCTCCTTAATATCTAACCGCAAATACGGTACGATTCAATGTTTATCGGAATAAATCCTCGGCCCGAATATTGCCGAACCGACTCTCACGAGATTGGAGCCGCCGAGTATGGCTGTCTCGTAATCGCCGCTCATACCCATAGACAAAATTTTCATATCTATATTATCGCTTTTTTTGCTGTCAATGTCAATAAACAGTTTATGCATATTTTCAAAAATTTTCAATAATTCTGAATTATTTTCACAAATCGGGGCCACACACATCAGTCCTTCGACCTTAATTCCGTCAATTTCGGCTATTTCCGCTGTCTTTTCACCGGTCTCTGATATATCAAAACCGAACTTGCTCCACTCACATCCGATATTGACCTCAATCAGGACTTTCTGCGTAATACCTCTTGCGAGCGCATGTTTTGCAATCTCGCGGGCAATTGATACAGTATCGACGGACTGGATGACATCAACTCTGCCGACTATCTTTTTTGCCTTGTTTGACTGAAGATGCCCTATAAGATGAGCCTTGCAGCCGGATAAACTGAGCTCTCCCGCTTTTGATTCAAACTCCTGAACCCTGTTTTCGCCTATCAGATTGACACCGCATTCCTCAATGGCATAGTTAATTCTCGGAACATCAATAGTCTTGGTTACCGCCATAAGCGAAACATCGTTTTCTCCCCTGCCGGATTTTACGGCAGCTTCGGAAATCTTATCGCGGATAACTTTAAGGTTTTCTCTGATATTGTCAAAAGCGCTGTCATTCAATAACTTTTCCATCGGTAAGCTCCTTCCCGGAAACGACTATCTCATCATACTGCGCGAGCCAGCCGGCGGCACCTGCCTTGTTTTCGGCCACAACGAAATTATCATCGGAATAGATTTCCTCTATCCGGTTGAATTTGATGAGATTGCCTTCCTTAATATAGACACCCGGCTGATTCTTATCATTGAATCTCACGGCATCCTTGCGGATTTTGATACCTGTATAATCCCTGATTACGATTTTGCCGGAAACCTTGCGGAGATTTGAAAGCTCTTCATTCATAAATGAGCATTTGAAAACCGCGAGCGTTCCGCCGTCATCAAGCATCTTTTTGGAATAGAGTCTCGAATCAACAATCTCGGCATCGCTCTCGCCGAACATAAGGCGGACTTTTTTGCCTACCTCCACTCCCGTCATACGGTCGGCAGGCACAATGCAGGCGGCGTACCACTCAAATCCGTTGATAACTTTGCCCATTGAATTATTCGACACCTTGTGCTTCTCCGCCTTGAAAGCTTTTTCAAGCATTTCGGGGGTGATTTCATCAATTTTATCCGAAGAAAGCACTCTTTCGAAACCGTCCGGCCTGCTGACATAATATCCTGCATAATCGGTCTTTATAATCTTTGAGGGCTTGACGCTTGTAAGCTTCTGAATCTGTTTCTCGAGCTTTATTATCTTATCCGTGCAGTCAACATCATAGCCGAGTGAAATGCTTTTTCTCGAGTAGTTTTCACTGAATGCAAGCTCGTTATCCGTAATATCCGAAAACTTATTGTAATAAACGGAGTCAAGCATCGCGCAGAAGTTTCTGTTTGTCTCCCCCGTAAGTTTTTCCATATCGAGATTGGCAAGCTTAACCTGGGAATCAATCTTTCTGTAGGTTTCAAGCTTTTTTTCAAGAGAGAGAGCTTTGGCATAGTTTTCGGCGTCCTTCTCTCTTTTGAATATGGCGGCTATATCGCTGCCGCTGCTGACCTTGCCGCCGTTTTTTGCTATGGAGACAACAACGCCGGACGAATCGGAAGTAATTATATGCTCCTCCCTGATGATATACATCTCGGCATCAATCGTTTCGGAAACGGACTGAACATAAGCCGTTGAAGTTCTGTAATTGTTTCCCGATGACCTGTAGATACCTATGGCTATGTAAACGAAAACAATCGCAATCAAAAGCCCCGCAAGTATCCTGGTAACTCTATCTGATTTCATTCAATGTCTCCTTGATATATCCGGTAACGCTGTTTATCAAATCTTCATACTGATTATATTCATCGATATAAAAGAATTTAATCCTGTCATCGCGTCTGAACCATGTCAGCTGACGTTTTGCGTAACGCCTTGTCTGCATCTTTATATTCTCAACGCAGTTTTCAAGTGAATCATCACCTTTAAAATACGGCAGAAGTTCCTTGCATCCGATTGCCTGAACCGCCGTTCCCGAAGGGTTGGCCTCAAAAAAGGCGCGGGCTTCTTCAACAAGACCCTCTTCAATCATCATATCGACCCGGCGGTTGATTCTGTCATAAAGATAATCTCTGTCACGGCAGTCAAGACCGACGGCAATAAGATTATAAGGCGAGGGGTTCAGCCGCGACAGGCGCTCCTGCTCTGTCTTTGTCTTTCCTGTTGAGTGATAAATTTCAAGTGCCCTTATAATCCTGCCGAGATTATTGGGGTGCAGCTTTGAGGCGGCTTCGGGGTCAACCGAGCGAAGCTCCTCGAGAATAATCTCGGCGCCCTCCTCCTCTGCGCGTTTTTTTAATGATTCTCTGTAATCGAAATCTGTCTTTTCTTCAATAAAACTAATGTTGTCAACGAGCGATGAATAGTAAAGGCCCGTCCCTCCGACAAGCACCGGAAGCTTACCCCGGGAACTTATATACAAAATCACGCCGGAAGCGATTGAGCAGTATTCCGAAACGCTGAAAACGCTGTCACAAGGCGCAAATCCGATAAGATGATGGGGAATACCCTGCATTTCCGCCTCTGTCGGTTTAGCGGTTGAAATACTCAGCCCCGAGTAAATCTGCATGGAATCACAGGAAACAACCTCGCCGTCAAAAGCTTTCGCCGTTTCAACTCCGAGCTTTGTCTTTCCCGACGCTGTGGGGCCGACTATGGCAACAAGCGGTATTTTATATTCTTCCAAAATTCTTTTCCAGCTCTCTCTGAGTCATTTCTATAAGCACGGGTCTGCCGTGAGGGCAGTATCTGATGCCCGGCATCGAAAGAAGCTCTTCGGCAAACTTTTCCATCTCGTACCGTGATGTGAAATTACCCGATTTGATTGCGCTCCTGCAGGCAACAGAATGGAAAATCCAATCAAGCTTCTCAAACATGACGTCCTGCCTTTTTGCAGCAAACCTGCCGGCTATTTCCGAAATTATAAACGGAATATCATCCGGGGAAAGCTCCATCGGGCAGGCTCTCACAAGCACCGAGCCGCTGCCGAAATCCTCGGCTTCAAAGCCGGATTCATTTATGATTTCAAGGTTTTCTATAATCGATGAATATTCGTCTTTAGGCAGATTGACTGTAACGGGCGAAAGAAGCATCTGCGTACTTCTCTCTTCACCGGACGACTTGAGTCTCTCATATATAATTCTCTCATGTGCGGCGTGTTTGTCTATTATTATCAGTTTTTTTCTGTATTCGCAGATAATATATGTCTCAAACGCTTCGCCCACAAGTCTGAGTTCATTCTTATCAAATACTTCTTCATTTATCGGAACCGGAGCGTCTTCGGGCTTTTCCGGCTCACTCTCCGTAACCAGAGCAGAAGCCGGCGGAGAATTCAGAAGCAAATCATCAATATTATCAATTGATTCATCATTTTCAGGCAGACTCTCCTCCGGAGCG
>CADBOL010000253.1 GCA_902796295.1 Oscillospiraceae bacterium | reverse complement strand
TCTGCCGGTAATGTCTTTACCGAGAGCGACACTGAGCTTGCTCTTGGACTGAGCGCGTCTGTATTCAGCGGTGTCAATGAGCTCTCTCATGGTTACCGTGGATTTGGCGTCATTGGGTACCTCAATACCTATCGCGGATTTGCCGGGAATGGGGGCCTCGATTCTGACACTCTGCGCGGCAAGCCTAAGAGCGATATCATCGGCGAGAGAAGTGATTTTTGAAATTCGCACGCCCGCCTCGGGCACAAGCTCGTATCTCGTGACCGACGGACCTCTGACTATATTTGTAATCTGAGCCTTTATCTTGAAGCTCTCAAGTGTCTCAATCAGTTTATTCGCGCCCTGCCTCTGTGTTTCGGCAATGTTGGCGGAGCTTGTGTTGCCTCTCGGGGCCTCGAGGAGCTCAATCGGAGGCATGATATAATCCTCGGGAAGCTTTGTAACCGGGATTTCACCGCCGTCATTTTTATCGGCGGAGGGTTTGGTTTCTTTCTTTGACGGAGAAACGGTTTCGGGTTCCTTTTTCGGTTTTCTTTTTCTCTCCGCTTTTTTGGGGGTATCGATAACAGCATCGGCAACAGCCTCGGCTGCCTTGACAGCGGCATCGGCTCCGATGGTAAGAGTTGACGGCACAAGCGAGGCGGCTGAAGCTGCCGCCGTAACTGCAGGCATAGCCGGCTCAATCAATGCGCCGGCGGCGCCTGATGCCGCGGCACCCGCGATGGTCGGTATTTTAAGAGAGCCGCCGTCAATAACCTCGCCTGTTTTTCTGTCAATAACTATGGGCGGTACTTCATCGTCGATGAGCGGCGGAGCTTTCTCAGCCTGCTTTTTTCTCTCGGCTTCCGCTGCCGCACGCATCTCCTCTTCCTGCTGAAGGCGGAGAAGTCTTCTCTCTTCACGCTCCTGAGCAAGACGGGAATAATTGTCTCTGCCCTTCCTGCCGACTCTTGACATAAAGCTTGTAATCGAAAGTACGGTGAGTCCGGTGAAAAACATCAGCGCTGTAACCATAAGAATAACCACGGTTACAAGAGCGCCTGTCTTGCCGAAAAGATTGCCGATAACGCCGCCGAGAAACGCGCCGACAACGCCGGGGCTCATACCCGCGCCGGTATTCCGCCAGACATCGCTCACCTGAAGGGCAATCTTCGTTTGAGAAAGATACTGGGGGGTGGATTTCACAAGATGAATAAAACAGGAAAGGAATACTACAAATATGCCCGCGCTTACAAGATTCGCTGCTATGCTTTTAATCGGCCTGTTTTTCGCACAGGTGAATCCCATATAACCGAGAATGAACGGGATAATATATGAGCAGAATCCGAAAACTCCGTGAATGGCATTGTGCATGGTATTCCAGACGCTCTCACCCTCAATAATAACGAGGAAAAACATGAAGGCCGCGAGACCGATAAAAAGAATTGAGAGACCCTGCTGTGAGCCGAAATCATCCCCGGCCTGAGCGGGAGCTTTTTTCCTTTCGGGCTCAGCCTGTTTTGCCCTGCTTGCGGAGCTGCCGCGCGCAGAGGCGGAAGAGCTCGTCTTACGGGGAATATCGGGCTCCTTCTTTGTATTCGATTTGGCCGACTTTGAGGAAGTCTGATTTTTCTTTTTTGTGTCAGCCATCACTTCATCTCCTTGATTCTGAATTTGTGAGCAATAAAAATTCAGTATATTATATCATTTTAATATATAAATATCAATAATATTTTATATAAATTTAAATAATAAAAAGGAATTCAATCAAAAAAGACTGAATTCCGAACAAATTAGAGTATTTACTCATAATACTTTTTCAATTTTTCTATGTCAGTCCGGGATAAAACCCCTTCAAACATAATCAAATCATCCATACGGAAAATGAGATTTCTGCTTTTATTGAAGCTGAGATACAGGTCATCACCGATAACGAAATCGCCGCCTTCTGAAATGCTCTCAAGATACTTGCTGTCAACCGTATCGGTGTGAACCGTGTCAAAATCAATGACGGTTCTGACTTCGCTGTCTTCATAATCAAAAGATACGATGACATTTACCCACCCGCTGAAACCGTCGGCTCCGAAGGCAGTTACGGTGTCTGTATCGTCATCGCCGCAGCCGAGCTGAACCATAACCGAGTGATTGCGCAGCAGGATGTTAAATCCTTTTTCCTGATGTTTTCCGTTTTCGGGGCTTTTATTACCGAGCACACATATACGCCCGTCAAGATCCGCGTCCGCGAGAAGCCAGAATGAGAGCGAAAAGCTGCGGCTGAAATCGATGCCGTTGATTCTGTAAGCTCCGGTGGCGCCGAATTCCGCGGTCTCTCCTCTGACACCGTTTGAGTAGAATTTTACATTACCGGTCTCTTCGGCGATGAAATTCTTTGTCTCATCGGCAGATGAGCTGTCAAAGAACATACAGAGTTTTATCCTGTCACCGAATATCTCTCCGAGACCGCCCGGGGCATCAAACGCCTCTGTTTCTCTGTGAGGAGCAGGAACTTTAATCTCGGGTTTCATATACTCTCTGTCATAATCCTCAAATATACCCCCAGGAACCTGTGAGGAATATCCGGAAGATGAATACAGCGGAATATCGATGCCGAGCGCGTAAAGCACAATTGCCGATATATCCTTTGTCACCGCGTAATCGATGTGACCTTTTTTAACTCCCCTGCCCGATACACCGAGGAAGATGTATTTCTCGGTATCTGTCCATCCGCCGTGGCCGTGACCGTACCCGCCGTGATCGGCGATGCAGATAAAAAGAGTATCGTCTATGATACCGGCTTTCACATATGCATCATACATTTTGCCGACAAGAGCATCAATTTCCGTAATCCTGTCGAGATGCCCTTGTGTGCCGTAACCGAAGTGATGGCCTGCTCCGTCAACCTCGTCGAGCTGAACGAAGAGAAAAACAGGTTTATTCTTTATGCAGTCAAGCACTTCTTCTGTTACGAGAGTATCATTATCCGCCGTTCTTTTATCAACACCTATACCGTCTTCGGCGATGCCGATATTGATGGGATTCCAGTTAACAGCCGAAGCAAGATACGCTTCGGGATTTTTTTCTCTGATTCGTTTGAAAAGAGACGGCAATTCATTATTTGTATATGGATGAGAAGAAATATATCCGTTTGTAAGGCGGTGAACCGCCGGGTCGCACCCGATGAGCATACCGCCCCAGTTTTCCGCGCTGATGGTCGGATCCATGCTCAGCGCATTGAAAGTATAAGCTCCGTTTTCAAATATCTTATCCATACACGGAGTCGGAGCGAGGCGGTTAAATCCGCCCATACCGTCAATACCGATTACCGCGACATGTTTATATCTCTGCATATATTGCCTCTTATATTTCAATCAGCCCGCAGGCTTTAAAGTAATCACTTCATAATTGCAGTGAGCATCGGTCCTGAACGGCATTCTCCATCCGCAGGCGCCGGCGCTTACATTCATAACGGAGCCGTCAATCTCATAATCTCCGTAAACATATCCGCCTATGAGCGCATAGAAGAATTTAAGCGGGAAAAGCTGACCCGCGTGAGTATGGCCCGAAATCTGCAGATCCGTACCCGCGGCGATATTGTTTTTGAAATCAGCAGGCTGATGATCGGCCGTAACGAGATAAGCTTCCGAGTCGGGATTCTCGAGAGCGCTTATATCAACCCTGCTCTCTTCGGTCATATCTTCTCTGCCGAGCAGAAGAAGGTCAGGAGAAATACGCGCAAACTCATCCTTAAGAATGATAATATTGCAGTCTGTCATCGCTTTCTCAAGCTCAGCCTGAGCGAACTGCTGACCGTGAGCATATTTCGCGTGGCCCTGCCTGTCGTGGTTGCCATAAATATAGTAAACAGGAGTTTCAAAATCCTTGAAAAGCCTGAAAGTTTCAATCATTTCCTCTTTTGTTGTGTAATCGTCGACAATATCTCCGCCGAGGACCGTAAAATCGGGATTAAGCGCTCTGACATCGGCAACGGTTTTTTCAGTCACCGAAAACGGCTGCGCGCTGCCGGTATGAAGATCGGCTATGAATACCAGCGTATGCTCCCCGCTCAGTTTCTCACTCATATATGTATGATAATTCGGCTTAACGGTGAGCATATTGAATACGGCGTATGCAAAAAACAAAATTCCGCATAATAGACTGACTGCCTTCGTTACGGAAAAAACTCTCTCCTTCTTAGCAAGAGCAAAAAAGACTGTGCATAAAATATCGGCGGCAGCATCCGCAAAAAGAGCTATGTAAGCCGCCATCATTAACGGCTGTACAGGGCGCATAAATACAGGACCCGCTAAAGGAAGAACCGCAAAAGCAATTGCGGCAAGAGCTTTTGCCAAAATGATTATGACTCTTTTACCGGTGCGGATTTCTTTTTTTCTGACGGCAAACTGAACGGCGGTAAGGATTATTTCCGAAACCGCAAAAAGCAGAGCCGCATAAACAACAATATTCATTTCGATCCTCTTATTATAAATTATTATTGAAACAGATTATGAGCACAAGATAAACAGTAAATGCGGTAAGGGACGCGAGCATTATAAGATGTTTCTTCTTTTCGGAAAACAGCGTAGCGACAAATTCTCTGATAAACGCGTTGATCCAGAAATACCGTTTTGTCGGCGCGCCGATACCCTGCGCATCAATGCCCTGTTTAAAGGCAATCATTCCCGAGCGGAAAACATGATAATTTGTTGTGGAAAAAGCTGTTTTGGGATTCTCCTCGCCGGAGAATTCTTTTATCTTTCCGATTGAAAATCTGAAATTCTCATCTGTGTTTGCCGATTTGTCTTCAAGTATAATCTTCTCTTCGGGAATACCGGATTCTATGAGATAATCCTTTATTGCATGTGCCTCTGAGACAGGCTCATCGCTTCCTTTGCCGCCCGACGGTACAAACACAATGTCTCTGCCGGTTTTTTCTTTTTGCATACGGGCAAAATCGACCGCTCTCTGCGCTCTTGAGCCGAGAAGCTTAGTGACTTTGCCGTCATTTCCGACTTTACAGCCAAGAATCAGGATGTAATCCCTGTCAAAATCCGGAATCCTTTTTGCGGCAATGACGCTCATAATCACGGTACCCGCGAGGATACACTCAAGATAAGCGACTGCCGCCGAAATGAAGCCTTCAACAAACAGCTCTATATATAATGCCGCGCCGTTTTCGTTGTGAACATCGACCAGTGTGGTTCTCTGAAGAAATTCGCCGAGCGCATACGGGAAAATAATCCCCACACACAAAAACAGGCCGAGGAATATCCCGAGCATATTTCTCAGATTCCGCCCCTCTTTTCTGATGAGGGTGATATTGCTTATTACAATCAGGACCGAAAGAATAAACGCAAGCGGAAAAGTGAAAAGCGAGAAACTGTTCGGCGTACGGAGAATAAGACTTGCCTGATTGGCAATGCCGCCTTCCCTGAAAGCGCTGAATATCTGATTCATTATAAAAAAAGCAGCAAAAATTATAATACCGAGCGTAACTGCGT
This sequence comes from Oscillospiraceae bacterium, assembly GCA_902796295.1. GTDB lineage: Bacteria > Bacillota > Clostridia > Oscillospirales > Acutalibacteraceae > CAG-177. The sequence goes on along the minus strand of CADBOL010000253.1, from coordinate 9,093 downwards.
TTTTATATTGATAAATGCTTTCGGCTGTATCTCTGCGGTATTTCAGTATCAGATATATTATTACAAAAATACCGTAAAGAGCAAATGCCAAAGGAATAATCCTGCCGCCCGTGCAGTTACCGAAAAAAGTGCCGTCGGTTATAACACCTGTTTTATGAACATAAAGAGAAAAACCTGAAATGCCTTCCAGATATACAGAAACACGGCCCGGATTCAAAGATCTGAATTCGAGCCGGATTTTTCCGTCTTTAATTGTAACATCATTCAAAGCAACAATATTCTCATTGTCAAACTTTACCGAGATATCATCCGGATTTATGTCTTGCGGCAGTAAACTTACAGCAGTATAAGTCCTGCCGGTAAAGCAGACAAGAGCAAATGAGAATACGGTCAGCAGCAAAGCCGATATTACAAGGATTTTTTTACTCATAATTCTCCTGAATTACGCGAGATTAATGGTAATACTGTCATCGTCGCCGGTGCGGGTATTGCAAAGGAAATCCTGAGCCATGACGCTGAGAGATGATCCGGGAGGTATAACCTTCTGTAAAGCTTCAATCTTAAACTTTGATACAATACGGTCAAGCTTTGAAGCAGCGGCGCCGATGACAATGTTTTCGGCGGTATCCTGCGAATAAGGAGCGTTGCCGGCAAAGATATGCCTGCAGACTGTAAAGGCCGTGTCAATCACTATTACGGTCTTTGAATAATCAAACTGTTCTTTGGTGAGTTTCTTCTTTCCTCCGCCGAGCTTTGCCAATGTTGAGAGCTTCATTTTGCCGATTTTTTTACAGGCAAATTTTACAAGGCCTCTGTGCCTGGCAAGCTTATCAACGGGAAGAAAACCGTCAACCGAAACAAGAAAAGCATCGTAATCTTTAAAGATCAACGGGAATGAATTCTCAAGCAGACCGGTAAAATTAAGCGAATACAGATATTCGTATGCCGATTTGTCACCGGTATCAACGCCGTCAATTTTATCAATACCTATGCTTGAAACATCGCATATACCCTTTTCGGTGTCAACGGTCACCCTGCGCATTTTCCCTGCGGCATTGACAAGGGAAACAGTCGATACGTCATAGAAATAATTGCCGTTAACCCCGGTATATTTGCGGATATTCTGAACGTGGGTATGACCCGTAAAGATCACCCTCACGCCTTCTTCGCACATAAGATTGCTGAGCTCTTTATATCCGCCGTACATTTCGAAATCGGCCATATGGGCATAAACATCCCAGGGTGAAATAACGGGGTGATGAGTCATCAGGAGCACATATTCTCCGGCTTCCTTTGCCTCTTTAATCTGAGAAGCAAGCCATTTTACTCCGTTTTCAAAAAGGCCGCAGTGGCTCCTGCCGTTGCCGTTGTCACAGATGGCGATGAGTCTCACCTTATCGGAAACCCTTACAGAGTATGATTTGCTCTCCTCGTCTACACTCAGTGCCTGGGAAGGGCCGTAATCCTTATAGAAATCATAAAGGCCGCTTCTCGGCATTACCTCAACAGGTTCGGTACCTGTTTCGGTGTATCTGACCGAGCCCTTCTGAAAGCATTCATCCTCACCGTTGCAGCTGCAGTAATCGTGAGTGGCGGGAATCATATATACCTTTTTGCCCGCCGCTTTCAGTCTGTCGAGACGCTCGCGGAATTCATAATGAGATGTCATATCGCCGCTGTTTACATTATCGCCCTGAAACACAACGGTGTCTGTATCTTTATCTTCGATAATCCTGTTAATAAAAGTGTCGAGAATCTCGGGAGAGTATCTCAGACAAATCTGGTCTCCCCTCTCCCTGCTCGTAAAAGGCCTGCCCTCGACCCAGTTCTTTTTGGAAACATAGTGACAGTCTGTCAGAAGATATAATGATGTCATATTCACTTTCCTTTAACCGGCTGTAAATTTAAGTTTAATCGTATCGGAATGATACTTGTAAGCGCTCTCCGCCTTTGCGGTGAGAGTGTATTCCTTACCCGCTTCAAGCGCGTCTGCGCCGAGTCTGATTTCAAAGGTATCGTCTTCATCAATCACATAGTAATCATTGATGAAGATGTCATTCACAACGGACTTGCCGTTTGAATCCTTAACAGTCACTTTATAGTTATGCACAATGTATCCTTCCGGAACCTGTGCCTCGTCAAACGACACGACCCATTCGCCGTTATCGTTTTTATATGCCCCGGCTTTTACATCGTCGGGGAAAACGGGAGCGGCATCATGTGCCTTCATGTTTTTGTAATTATACGCGTAGGTATCGCGGTTATTGACATCGTCAATATAATAATCGCAGAAATAGGTATCCGAGAGCAGGTCGTAGCCGCGGATTCTGACGCTGCCGTCATTATCCGCCTCGATAACGCACATTTCGGCTGCCGGGTCATATCCGTCGGGATGCTGGCCGAGGATGCAGTTTTTATCAAGCTCAAATGTGGCCATCGCACCGCATCCGACTGTGGTATAAGTCGTCTGAAGCATGCTTCTCGGGTCATTCATCGGGAAATGCGAATGCCCTGAAAAATCGACAATACCGGGGTGTTTGTTGAATACGGGATTAAGCTCGGGGTCGCACCATACAGAGCTGCCGTAAACGGTGCCCCAGGGATGCGGATGCTGGAATACGAATACGGCTTTGCCTTCCGCTTTATTCTGAGCATCTCCTATTGCCTTGTCAAGCCATTTGAGACTTGAAGAAGTATAAGTCCATTCGGTAGCTCCGCGCTCACCCGAAAAAGCAATGCAGGAAAAACCGTTTATTTCGGTAACGGTGTCGGGTTCATAGCCGAAATTCTTTATGAAATACTCACGGTAGTTTCCGTCTTTGAATTCATGATTGCCGTGAATATTAATGCAAACTGTTTCCTCTCTGACATGCTCTTTGAGTGTGTTAACGTAGTTGATATAGTCTCCCTCGGCTCCGACGCTTGAAAAATCGCCGAGGCCGAAGAAAGCATCAACGCCTTTATATGTCTCATCATTGTCAAAAAGTTCATAAGCTGTGTCGACAGCATCTGCGACATGGTCGTTTTTATTATGGGAATCGGTAAAAGCTATTATCCTGACAGCGGGAGTAAAATCCGCGGGAGTGACAGGAAGCTTTTCCGTGACCGAGCCCTGCATGACCATAAAAAGCTGAACGGGCATTACCGAAAACAATACCAGGGATAATCCCGTGATAATGCCGATAGTCCAGTTTTTAATCTGATCCATTACATAAGAATCCATATATAACTCCTTTATGCTTCCTCAGTTGCATTTACCGAATCAAGATAATCGGTAACCATCTGGCTTCTGCGCTCGGAAAGCTCATAATACATCTGAGCTCTCTTTTTCTTGGAGATGGGCCAAAGCATCTTGGGAACGATACCCAGAGCGATCGTTACAAGAGGAACAACTGTGCAAAGATAGAAGAGCCATTTCTTTGTTCTTTCATCCTGGGTTCCGACTTTAAGGCCCTGAACATAACCGACCTTGCTCATAACAAGATTGTTGATGGTACCCATGAATATGCCCTGAAGCTTCTGAACAAGGCCTTTGGCAACGCCTGTGGTTGCCTCCATACGGTAGCCGTGCTTCCATTCACAGTAGTCCATAGCTTCATTCCAGAGATCGGCGTTGATAACCTTATTTACACCGAAGAGAAGCTTGCTGAGGAATTCGGTAAAGCCGTACCCTATAAGCATTGGCTTGAGTTTAAGATAATTCTTGTTTGTAATACCGAGCAGGAAGAATCCGAAGGTGACAAAGTCGCCGTACATATCGGAGCCGACCCACAGGAATTTTGAAGAGAAGCGCTTACGAAGCGGAGCAACAAAAGCGTAGCTGATACTGCCGACGGGGCCGGAAATACCGCTGACAAGCGCTTTCAGAGTGTTAATCATCGAATTTTGCCCGAATACATCTATCCAGTAGTTATCCTGGCTGGTTCCCACGCCGAATCCGGCAAGGAAATCGGAAAGACACATAAGCAAAACGGGATAGTTGGTAAATATCGCCTTGAATCCGTCTTTTACGCTCGGTCTGTCTATAGACTGGGGAACACGCTCTTTTGAAACGAGGAAGAACCAGAGTGTAAACGCGGATGAAATCAAAGCGCATGTAACACCCATACCCATAAATATTGTACGGAGCTGAACCTTCCATCTGCCGGTAGTGACCATATCATACATAAAGCCGAATATGTATCTCGGCATATCCTCGCCCATGTAGCCGGTAAGAAGCTCGGCAAGAGTAATCAGGCGTACACGTTCATTGGGATTGGGAGTGATGGTGCTCATATAACCGCTTCTGGCAACACCGGTAAAGGTGTTGGCGGTTTCTGTAAAGACGCTGAAAACATAATAGAATATCAGCTTTGGTATATAGGTAGCTGCGGTATTGGGGAAGAAATACGGAATGAACCAGTACAGCAGACCTATAAGCGTCATCGGAATCTGGAACATTACAAGGTAAGGTCTGAATTTACCTATTCTTGTTCTTGTGTTATCAACGATAGCCGAAATAAAAGTATCGTTGATAATATCCCAGGCGCCGGTAAAGATACCGACGATAGCGGCAATCTTGAAGTCAATCTTGACAACATCCCAGATAAATCTCTGAGAATAGCCGTTAATATTGAATGTGTTGGACCAGTCATTGAACAAATATGCTATTGTTTCTTTTGTACCGATATAGTTGTAGCTTCTGAAAACATTCTTGTCAACCTGACTCTCGGCTTTCTGCTCTATATCGCGATCTTTTTCATTAATCTGCTCAGACATCGGTCTCCACCTCCAATTCCGTAATATATACAGTCAATTCATCCGAATATGTTTTGCCTTCATATTCAAGTGTCATCTTGATTGTGACAGGCTCATCGGGGTTTTCAAGAACCTCGACAGCGTTTTTGCTTACTGTCATAACACCGTCTGCATCAATTGAAACCGCATTTTTATCCGACGGCGTAAATGTAAGCTTAAAATCATCCTTTGTCGCTTCGCTGTTGACTCTTACATCAGCGGGAAGCGCCTTCATATCGCTCGGATTTACAACCATACTGCGCTGATTAAACCTGCAGCCGTACCATTTGAAAGAGATATGCTGAGCGGTCTTATAAGGAAGCTCAATATCTGCAATCATGCTGTCCTGCTCAGCGGGAAGAAGACCGGTGAATTCGGGCTTAAGCTGAACCGATGATTTAATTTTATAACTTCCGTTGATATCGGCATTGGCAATCTCGTCAGTAAGACGGTTTATTCTAAAAGAATAAGACATGCCTTCGGCTTTGAATTCACTCTCCGTGATATCGGCAACATCACTGAGTTTTTTGACTGCTTCGGCATAAACTTTGCTTTCTGTAAAAGCACCGGTATCAATACTCTCGGGCTTAATCTCAAACGTAATGAAATACCAGTCATTATCACTTACATTGCCGTTATCATCTGTATGGCCCTGCTCCGCTGTAAACTCAGCGACATCGGCGGGGTTGATTCTGATTACCGGAGCATCCTTCACTTCGGTCATCTTAAGCTCGGATTCGGCAGGATACAGCCCCGCAATCTCGCCGGCGCAGTTATCTTTAATATATGAAACAATGGATTTGTCTGCATCCGCAAACGGAGTAACAATTTCGCCCTCGAGATTCACATCCGTGTGCCAGCTGCCTTCTGCATTATCGGCGCCGAGAGCTCTTTCATAAAGTGAATTGACATATGCGCAGAGAGATTCCTTATCCTGAGGAAGCTCCGTAAGGGAAACAGCCGGTTCCTCTTCCGGCATTTCGAATTTGGGCTTGCTGAATTCTTTTTTGGCGTAAACTGCCAGAGTAGCAAAACAGATTGATATAAGCAAAACTACCGCGAGGACTATCAGAACTATGGATTTTTTCTTGGAAATCTGACTCATAATTCCTTGCCCTCCTCTTCTATTCTGAGCGCCTCTTCAAGCGCCTTTACTCTCTCTTCTCTTTCCTCTTCGCTTTCAAAAACCGGAAGAGTCAGAGAATCAAGATCAACTTCACCGGCACGGACCTTTTTAAGCAGCTCTTTTCTCTTTGGATCGAATTCTCTGTATGTCGGCTCGATTCCTTTTTTGAGCAGAGCCGAATTGATGATAAACATCAAAACAAATACCGCGAAAGCCGCCAAAGCTCCGAAGCCGAGACTCATCGCCGCGAATTTACTGCCATGAACACTGACTTTAAGCACTATAACCGCTATCTGTGTAGCAAGAGCGATAGCCGCACCGATAAGGGACATATTTTTCATGAACTTGGTAGTCTTTGTCAGATTGAGAAAACCTATACAGAAGGCTCCGAATATCAGAAGATCAATCAAAAGAATAATCACAAAGAGCAATAATACAACCGCTTCGGAAACGGCAATTTTTGAGAACATAGCGCTCTTGACAAAATCAAGCTGCTTCATAAGCATACCGTCACCGAAAGACTGAATCAGTCCTATGAGACCGACGCTGAATTTCTTATCGAAAAACGGCAGAGTGTAGTGAACACCTATAAAAGGAATCATCAGCACACAGACTGCACCTATGACAGCAATCATGCGCATGATCTGAAGCTTGCCGCCGATGAACGCCGCTTTGATCCGGGCGACAACCATACGGGCCACGGCTGACTCGAGTTCAGTCCTTTTGGCGTCTCTGACAAGTCCTTCATGCTGAGTGAAATACATTATATTCACTCCGCAATGCTTGCAGTTCGGCCTGAGATCAAAAAGATGAATCTCTCCGCCGCACTTGGGACAATTCATAAATTCACCTCAATTCATATTAAAGCACAATGAAATCAAACATGCCGACAATAAGATTTGCAAATCTTACAAACGCAAAAAGGAAATCGTGCCAGAGTTTATCTTTAACCTCAACAGGGTTTTTATCAACTGATTTTTCCCTGCTTTCGCCGAAAAGACCGTCGGGAACAGATGAAATAAACTGACCGGGCTGATCAATTCCGAGAGCATAAAGAGCTATAGCGGAAACATCTCTGTTGTGAGCATCAGCCCCGAGCTCAATTTTATTGACATTGTGCCCGGCAACAGCAAGCACAGCTGAGCTCTCTTCCTTGGTCTGGCCGCCGTGACCTCCGTCGGTTTCGCCGTGATCGGCAACAACAATGAAGAGACTGTTTTTCATAAGCCCTTTTTCTTCAATGGCATCGTAAATATATCCGAGACGGTAATCGGCTGTTTTAACCGCCTCATAATATTCATCGCTGAATCCGCCGTAAGTATGAGCGGCGTGATCAACGTCATCGAGCTGAACGAACATGAGCTTCGGGATATATCCGCTCTGAATATGCTCAACAATGGCATCCTCAACCATCGGGTCAGACTTGCGGCTGACTTTTTTGATACCGAGATCGTTTTCGATAATGCCATGGTTGATATTGTGCCAGTGGCAGATTGAGAGAAGTTTCTCTTCCGGGAAAGCCTCACGCACATAATAAAAGATTGAATGATTCTCCGACTCCGAGGTCCTGAAAGGCTGACCGGTGGAAGTGCTGTCATTGGTCATGCCGTGAGTCTCATAGTCAACGCCCGTTAGTATTGAGCCCCAGTTCTGAGCGCTGGTTGTGATATACTCCGTCACGGCATCATAACGGTAGGCATTATCGGCAAATATACGGTCAAAATTCGGCGAGTCAACTTTTGAAAAAGCGGCTCCGGCACCGTCTATACCGATAATGAAAACATGCTCATAGTCTCCGAAACCCGCCGGCTTTGAATCTGCAAAAGCAATGCAGACACATGAAAGAGACAGAATCACACAAATTAGAACGGATAATGCTTTTTTCATTTTTTCAGCTCCTATATTATATCAATTTTAATTTCATTTGTGATATATCTGAATGTAAATCTCAGAACGGTATTATCCTCTGAAACGCTGAATACGCTCTTGCCTCCGTCGCCGGAGTAAGGGAATCCGCCGTCTGAGCTGACACAGGCGGAAAGAGTACCCCATGTGGAGATGCCGAAATCATATTCTCCGGCATAAGGGAGGATGATACTCAGCGAATATCTGCCGTCTCCGATATAATACATCCTCGTAATCTCGCTGTTGGAATCATTTTCCTCGGCTCCGACAAAAGGCTGAAAACTGCCGTAAAGAACTACCTTCTCAGGCAGACGTACTCCCGTTTCGGGGTCGTCTATATCTTTACCGCCGTAATCGAGCATTGACGGGTTTGCATAGGCGCGGTATTTATCATATCCCTCTGAAAGAAGCCGCGCTGCAGCATCCTCCTGGGAAAAACCGCCGGGGCAGGCGCCGGAACGGTTATTGAGTTTATAAACTCTGTCTGCTCCGTCTCCTCCCGTGCCCAGGCCGCGCATAAGCGGAAAGGCAAAATAGCCGTCGGGGTTATTGATTGCGACCCATTTGAAAGTATAGTCAAGAAACTTGTTTCTCGATTTTTCATCCTGACAGGCGAACCAGGAAATCTGATCTCCTCCCCACCACTGGCTTTTCGCGAGTTTTTCAAAGCTCAGGTGTTCGTGAGCCCATGTATCTCTTCCGCCCCAGTTGTCATACTCATAGAGAAACGGAAGCGACTCTTCGTAAACTCCCTCGGGAGATATTCCGCCGCCGGATTTCCCCTCGCGTACAAGCACAAGCTTTTCGCCGGTCCTGTCTGTCAGGGGGAATCGCGTAAGAGGCATGGCGTTATAATCAAGCAGACTTCTGCCGTCAACAACAAGAGAATGGGAATGAGCGTCAAAAATAACCTTATGCCGCCTTGCGTGAGCGCTGCCGTATTCACGAAGCATTGACAGGACTTTGCCGATTGCTTTGTATCCCCTGTCGTGCCCGGTGTACAGGTGAATCTGCCCCATATGAAAAGCTTCGCATCCGCAGTCAATATAATTCACGCCCCGGTAGTAAAACCACATCTGCGCCTCAGTCTTTGAAATATCGGGCAAATTTGACCAGGCGCCCGAATCCTTCGGGAAAAGGCACGCGTCATAATCAAAATATCTGTCTTCGTAAGGAATGCCGAATGCCTCAAACACAAATGCGGGTATCTTTACGCTCTCAACATCCTCACGGTAAATCGCCTCAAAAATACAGGCCTGAAGAATAACCTCGGGGTCTGCCGCGTG
>CADBOL010000252.1 GCA_902796295.1 Oscillospiraceae bacterium | reverse complement strand
GATTCGGAATCACGGCCGTTACGGGTTGAACCCATACCTTTTTTATGAGCAAAAAGCTGAAGATTTAACTTAAGCATCTGTATTTCCTCCGTAATTAATCTTGATGTTAAATGGATACTGCTCCGAAATCTGTTTAAGATGAATTTCAAGACCTCTGAGAATATCATGCGATGAGCCGGAAAGCGAGGAAGATTCAAATCTGAGATATCCGTCATCCTCGGTAATATCCGCTTTATCTCCGACAATCTCCGTCACGGTATTTGCCGCCATAATGGCTGCGGACGATATTGCGGAGCACACAATATCTTCGCCCTCTGAAGCAAAACCGGAGTGGCCTTTAATCTCAAAGCCCGTTATTTCACTGCCTGCTTTGAAAAAAGTAACAGAAGTCATCAGGCGTTGACAGCCGAGATCTCAACTTTTGTATAGGGCTGTCTGTGACCGAGCTTGCGCTTTTCGTTCTTTTTGGGTTTGTAAGTCATAACCGTGATTTTCTTTGCCTTGCCGTTCTTTACGACCTTTGCTGCTACGGTTGCACCTGCGATGTAGGGAGAACCTACGGTGATACCGTCATCATTTCCGATTGCGATAACCTTATCGAAGGTGTAATCGCTCTCTTCGTCGGCGCCGAGCTTTTCAACGTAGATAACATCGCCTGCTTCTACTTTATACTGCTTGCCGCCTGTTTCGATAATTGCGTACATCTGAATTACCATTCCTTTTTAAGACTCGCTATCAAAGGGCTCACTCAGGTGATTTTGGGCATAAGTAACCCGCCCCTGATACGCGGCATATGGGATTATATCACAGCAATCCCTTATTGTCAACTGTTTTTTGCTGCCGTAATCGTATTTCTCATAAGCATTGTGATTGTCATCGGGCCTACTCCGCCGGGCACGGGAGTGATATAGGAGGCTTTTTTGGCAACCTCCTTGAAATCAACGTCTCCGCAGAGCCTTTCATTGACGTTTCTGTTAATGCCCACATCTATTACAACCGCGCCTTCCCTGACCATATCTGCTTTGACAAAATCAGGCACTCCGACTGCCGCCACTAGAATATCCGCCTGCCTTGTGATTTCGCTGAGATTTTCGGTTCTCGAATGGCAGACGGTGACAGTGGCGTTTGCGGCAAGCATCAGCATTGCCATGGGCTTGCCGACAATGTTGCTCCTGCCGATAATGACACATCTTTTGCCCGCTACCTCTATCCCCTCATACTCGAGAAGCTTCATAACTCCGTTTGGAGTGCACGGAAGGAAAATGCCGTTTCCTATTGAGAGCCTGCCTATATTCTCTGGATGAAAACAGTCAACATCCTTTGAGGGCGAGATTCTCTCAAGAACCTTTTCCTTATCTATCTGCTGCGGCAGAGGAAGCTGGCAGAGGATTCCGCTCACTTCATCATCAGCATTCAGCTTATCAATAAGTTCAAGCAATTCGTCTGTGGTTGTCTCCTCTGGCAGAGCATACTCTCTTGAAATGATGCCGGTCTTATCACAGGCGGCTTTTTTATTATTAACATAAACCCTTGATGCGGGATTGTTACCGACTATTATAACGGCGAGGCAGGGATAAATTCCCTGCTCATTGAGCGCGGCAACCTCCTCTTTCATCAGATTCAGGTTATAATCTCTTATTGTTTTTCCGTCAATTATTTTTGCCATATGTTATTCCTTATCTGTATCGTCGTTATTGTCGGTTTCATCTGCGCTGTCTGTTTCTACAGTATTTATGACAGTATCTTTGTTATCCGTGTCTTTTACAGGCGTTTCTTCAGCCGGCGCGGCTTTACCCGCCTTCTCTTCTTTCTTTTTCCTCTTTATTTCGAGGAATTCCTCTTTTGAAACTTTTTCTTTGCCTGCGATGAAATAATCGATACCTTCAACGGGTTTCGGATTCTTGGTGTATTTTATGGTAAAGAAAACAAGGAGCACGAGACTCACGGCGGCAATTGCAGCCGACAGCACCTGAGAAGTCCTGAGATTTGTGCCGGCAATATAGAGGCTGTCGGTTCTCAGCCCTTCAACAAAAGCCCTCTCAGCGCCGTACCATACACCGTACCAGAGTATCATCTGGCCGCTGAATTTACGGAATTTCCTGCAGACGAGCCAGAGAACAAAAACTCCGAGCAGGCACCAGAGAGATTCATAGAGAAATGTGGGGTGAACAGGTAAATCGGGGTTTATTTCAATACCTTTAGCGGTAATCTCGCTGTAATTCTGAGAGAGATACTGAACGGTCTTGAGGCTCTTCATACCCCAGGGCAGAGCGGTGTTTGTACCGAATGCTTCCTGATTCACGAAATTGCCCCATCTGCCGATTCCCTGACCGACGAGGAATGAAATTCCGCAGCAGTCAAGAAGATTCATGAAGTTGAGCTTCTCGGCCCTTGATACAATGAAAGCCGCCGCAACTCCGGCGATAAGGCCGCCGTAAATTGCGAGCCCGCCCTCCCAGATTCTGGGAATTTCGGAAAGATGCGCCGAATAATAATCCCAGCGTGAAAACACATAGTAAAGCCTTGCTCCGATAATTCCGGCAAGAGTGCCGTAAATTAGAACATCCACCATTTTGTTAAGGTCTATTTTCCAGGTATATGCTATCCTGCCACCGAGGAGCACGGCAAGCAGAAATCCGAAAGCAATTATCGCACCGTACCAGTGAATAACTATATCCTTACCGAAAACCGAGAAATCGGCAAGCACGGATGCGACCTTGAAACCGTGTTTTATTGCGGTGAAATATACTACAGTATAATCTGACATTTTTCCCTCTCTTAACCGGGTATGATAACCGACAGAGCGCAGCCTTCCTCAGTAAGCTTTGAAAGGCGCTCGCTGACTGCTTTATAATTGAGCTTTCTTATCGCCTCAAGTTCGGCGTAGGGCTTATATCCGCTGAAATAAAGATTAACCTGAAGATTTGCCGTGGCTCCCACGGAATCAAATCCTCTGATACTCATGCCGTACATCTTCTTGATTGCACGCTCAACGGCAGCTTTGTCGAGTCCGTTTTTCTGCGCGTTTTTAATCTCTGCTTTGACAAGAGACACAACCTTTTCGGGGTCGTCGGCGGAGCCGTTTATAATGGCGACACTGTAACCGTAACCGTTGAAAAGCGATGCGCCGAAATCCATTTCGATGAGCCCGTCATCAAGCATTTTTTTGAAGAACGGCGTGGATTTGCCGAAAAGAGCCTCAAGCATGACATTTGAAGCAAGCTCTTCCTGAAGAGAAACTTCGGGGTTTTTCAGATCCTCTTTGAAACCGAGCATAAACATTTTTTTGCCGACGGGAAGTTTTTCCTCGATATATCCGGAAACGGCCTTCGGAGATCCGGGAGAGAATCTGCGCTCCGGCACATCCTTTTTCTTTCTTTTAATTGCCTTTGATACCTGACTGAAAATCGCGTCGGGATCAACATTTCCGGCTATGCTCAGGATCATGTTTGACGGATTATAATATGTATCATAAATGGAATAAAGAAGCTTGTCGTCAATCTTTGCTATGGATTCCTGAGTGCCCGCGATATCAATGCTGACGGGGTTATCCTTATAAAGACATTTGAGGAGATTGAACAGAATCTCCCAATCGGGCAGATCCTGATACATTCTGATTTCCTGCCCGATAATACCCTGCTCCTTCTGTACCGTCTCGGCGGTGAAATAGGGGCTCTGAACAAAGTCGAGAAGGTAGCCCAGAGAGGTTTCTATATTCTCGCTGCCCTTGAAAAGATATGCTGTATAGTCAAAGCTTGTGAAAGCGTTTGCCTGCGCGCCGGTCTTTGCAAAAAGCTCAAAAGCGTCAAGCTCCTCGCTTTCAAAAAGCTTATGCTCAAGGAAATGAGCGGTGCCCTCGGGAATCTTTTCGTAGGTGCCGTCCTCTTTTCCGATATAATCGTCAACGGAGCCGAATCTGACAGCAAAAAGCGCATAGGAGGAGTCATACTCGAGCTTCGGGGCAACCCTTATTTCAAGCCCCGACGGATGCTTTGCGCAGAATATGCTCTCGCCGAGCTTTTCATCTCTGTATTCCTTAATCTTCAACGGACTCCACCTCGCTTTCGACTGCCTCGAGCATATAGATTTTATCTACGGAAAGCTTCATTGCCGCCTCGCAGATTTCTTCCTTTGTAACTTTGTCATATCCGTCTGCAATCTCTTCGGGAGTGCGGATTTCATCCTCAAGGATAAATGACTTATACCACGAGCAGATTGAGCCGGGAGTCGAAAGAGTCAGTCTCTCTCTTAACGCGCGCTTTGAAGCGGCAACAGTTTCGTCATCGAATTTACCGGTCCTCATATCATCAAGCTGATTAATAATCGCCGTGGAGACCGCCTTTTCTTTATCGGTGTCGATACCGCTCTGAACAAACACTATGCCCTTTGAGTCAATGAGCTTCGCACTGCAGTAATAGGCAAGGCTCATCTTTTCGCGGACATTTGCAAAAAGCTTTGAGTAGGTACCGCCGCCGAAAATGTCAACCATGACTTTTTCCGCATAATAATTGTCATTGGAGTTTTCCATTCCCGTGCGGAAACCGAAGACAAGCTTGCCCTGCTTCATCTGGAACTGCTCGACTCCCCTCTTGAAATGCAGTCCTTTTTTGAAGAAGATAGTGTCAATTGTGCAGGGCTCCCTGTTTATCTTCTCAAATTTTCCGGCGAAAAGGCCGGTGATTTCATCAACATCGAAATTTCCGACCGCAACAATATGGAATCTGCCGATTTTAAGCAGGTTTTTCCAGGCCGCATAGACCTCGGACATTTTTACGCTCTCGACCTCTTCGACGGTTCCTGTTTCGGGCCTTCCGTAAGGTTCATTCGCGCACATGAGCTCGGTGCATTTTTTAAGAGCGTAGGTCTGCTTGTCGTCAAGCTCCGCCTTGATACTGTTGACGAGCAGGCGCTTTTCGGTGGCAAGCGCCTCTTTACCGAAGCTGTTGTTTTTTATATTCGGTTCAAAAATCATGCCCGCAAGAAGCTTCAGGCATTCTTTTGTGATGCTCTCTCCGTCAAGTGAAAAACGGTCATCAAGGCACGTTACGTAAAAGGAAATCACCTGGGCGTCGCCGGTCTTGCCGACATATGACCCGAGACTCGCGCCGTAAAGCTCGTCAAGCTTTGCGTTGAGCTTCGAAAAATCCGGATAGGCCTTGCAGGTGCGCGTAAGAAGAGACGCGAGCAGAGCGTTGGCCGCGGCGTTTTCATCAAGCGGAACGGCAACGGAAACCTCAATGATATTTGTCTTGAATTTATCTGTCGGAACGCTGATTACCCTGACACCGGGAGCAGCGGATTTTAATACGAACATTAGGTTCACTTCCTGTATGAATTAGTTGATAAGCCGGATTAACCGGAATGATTTACAGACTGAATCTGTCAGATATCACATTCAACAAGCTGCTCGTATGTTTCTCTCTTCACAACTTCTCTCGCCTTGCCGTTCTTGACGAAGATTACTGGCAGGCGCGGAATTCTGTTATAGTTTGATGCCATTGAGTAGTTATATGCGCCGGTTGAAAGCACAGCGAGGATATCGCCGGGCTCAACGGGCTGAAGACGTGTCCACTCCTGGATAAGGTCGCCGCTCTCGCAGCATTTACCGGCAACGGTGACGGTCCAGTCTCTCTTTTCGCCTGCCTTGTTGGCGCAGACGACTTCATAAGCGGACTGATAGAGCGCATAACGCGGGTTATCACCCATACCGCCGTCAACGGAAACATAGGTTCTTACATCGGGGATATCCTTAACACAGCCGACAGTGTAGAGTGTGATGCCGGCGGCGCCGACGATGGAGCGGCCGGGCTCAATGAGTATGAACGGAGTCTTTATACCGAGCTCTGCCGAGTAGGAATTTACGGCTGCCGAAACCTTGCGCATATAATCGCTGTAGGGTCTGGGTCTGTCGCTCTTGAGATACTTGATTCCGAATCCGCCGCCGAGATTGAGCTCCTCAAGCTCTGTACCGGTTTCGTCTTTGACCTGCTTGAAAAGATCGAGCATTACGTTTGCTGCAAGCTCAAACGGGTCAAGGTCAAATATCTGCGAGCCGATGTGGCAGTGAAGGCCCTTGAGATTGATATGGCTCATGCTCAGCGCCTCTTTGATGCTCTCGAGAGCTTCGCCTGTTTCAAGAGCAAAGCCGAATTTGGAATCTATCTGACCGGTCTTGATGAAAGAGTGGGTATGCGCATCGATACCGGGCTTGATTCTGAGCATAACGCCGATCTTCTTATCTTTTTCGGCGGCTATGTCATTGAGCGTATGAAGCTCTGTGAGGTTGTCAACTATGATTCTGCCGACATTGTTTTCAACAGCCATAACGAGCTCGTCATAAGTCTTGTTATTGCCGTGGAACACTATTTTATCTGCGGGGAAATCGACCGACAGAGCGGTAAATAATTCGCCGCCCGAAACAACATCTATACCGCATTCCTCAGCCGCGACAAGACGCGCCATCTCTTTGCAGCAGAATGCCTTTGAAGCGTATACGACAAGACCTTTTCCGCCGTATTCGTCATCGATTGATTTTTTGAATTCTCTTAAATTTCTTCTGATTTCGTTTTCATCATAGGCATAGAGCGGTGAGCCGAACTGCTTTACAAGCTCAACCGTGTCATAGCTGCCGATGGTAAGATGTCCGCGCTCGTTTACCGAGATACAATCTGATACATACATAGTTTTACACCTCTGTCAGTTTTATTATTAAATCTTTTAATTCATCTGTTCCGCTGCCTGTCACCGACGAGAACTCCACACGG
>CADBOL010000251.1 GCA_902796295.1 Oscillospiraceae bacterium | reverse complement strand
TGCTTCACACGCAGGAGGTCCACGGTTCGAGCCCGTGTGTCTCCACCAGAAAAGAGCACGCTGAAGCGTGCTCTTTTCAACTAAATCCGTCCTTGCGGACGGGTGAAATCACTTCGTGATGAAATCCTCGCTCTGCTCGGGTGAAATCCGCCTTCGGCGGGGTGGGGACATATTTAATGTCACCTGATGCGTTAGCATACGATTTTATTAATCTGCTCTTAGGAGAAAAAAGAAACAGCCGCTCTTGTGAGCGGCTGTTTGAAAAAGTAATGTGCTTCCGAACATCCGGTGCCGGCTTTCAGCCGGCGAGGTGGCATGTGGCCCTTTTAATTCCTGCACAAACCACCGGATCAACCGGTGGATATTATTTTTTTATTATCTCACTGAATTTTACGATATTGTATTTTGAATACATTTGTAAGGCATCGTCAAAGAAAAAGTCAAGTTTTCCGGCGTCATGACAGTCAGATGTAAGAATAAAGAATCCGCCTCTTTCATGAATGTATTCGGCTATATCAATGGCAGGGTAAGGCGTTAAGCGAACGCCCCGGGCTATTGCTCCGGTATTGATTTCAAAAGGTTTGTTATAAGGAATAAGTCTGTCGACTGCATCCTGCCAGGCTTTTTTATAGCGTCTGTCTTTCGTGTCAAACGCGCAGTCTGCCTCATTGAATTTTGCGACTATATCAAAGTGACCGATAATATCGGCGTTGAATTTTTCGCATACTCCGCCGGCAAGCTCAAAGTATTTTACGGCGTATTCAATAAGCGATGAGCCGAAATACCTGTCAGCCGCTTCCTGCTGTTCTTTAAGAGAGCTGTCAACTGCGGGATATTCGTCTCCTTCATTAAGATAATGAACCGACCCGATTGTGTATTCATATTCTCCGGGCAGTTTGCCGCAGAAGTAATCAAGCTCGGTGCCGCAGTATATATTTATTTTATCTTTATATTTATTTTTAATATTATTTATTTCATTTATATATTGCAGCGATCCTTCTTCTGACATACACCATCCGCAGTCAAAAGCATCAATATAAGCATGACCGGAAAATCCGAGTGCCGTGAATCCTTTTTCAATCGCTGATGATACCATTTCTTCCGGAGTGTTTTTACCGTCGCAGTATTTAGTGTGTGAATGAAAGTTTTCTTTATACATTGTGGACTCCATAAAATAAAGCCCGTACTTTCGTACGGGCCTTTTGTTAAATAATTTATGCTTCTGCTTCAGCTGTGCCGCGCTTAAAGATTTTATTGAAGAAGTTTTCTATTGCCTTGAAAATGTTATCAATGATATCGCCGATTGAAAGAACCTTGCCTTTGACTTCGTTTCTGGCAATTACATAAACCGCATTGACAACAGAGGTAGGAGTAACAGCATTGTATGCGGGATACTGGAATGTGCTGTCCATATCTCTTGTCTGAGCTTCGCCGTCAACTGAAGATGTATAAGTAGCTCCGTTTAAAATATCGCTGTTGAAGATAACATCGCTGATATTGTTGCAGATTGCATTGGTGAAGGAGAAACTGAAGAGTGTGGTGCCGATCTTCTCAACAATAGCGGTTACAAATGTATCTGCCCCGTATTTGGCAATAACATTCTCATCTTCGCTCATGAAGAGTGTCTTTACATAGAGGCCGATGGCATCGTTAAGGTATGTTGAGTAATAACCTTTGTCGCCTGCATAAATCTCTGCCTGATTCTGAAGAGAAACATCAGATGTTGAAACAAACGCATTGGTGTTTACGGTAACAATCGATTTGATGGGCTTGTATTCAGAAACGGGCTGTTTGAAGAGAACTTCTTTTGCAAGCTCAAGGAAAGCCATCTCGTCAACCTGCTCAAAGCTGACGTTGTAGTTAATCTGGTTCTTGATCTTGCCGATAATGCCTTCGTTCTGAGCAAGCTTGAGATCATAGAGTGACTGGCTGCCGGCTTCTCTCAGACCGAGAAGAAGACCGATTGCAAATTCATACCACTCTTTATCATTGTTTGAAAGTGAAGCTTCAACCCATGAAACAGCGCCGTTTTCTACAAAGAATGTGGTGTAAAGCTGATCCATGATTGCATACTGATCGCTTGTGTTCCAAAGAGCGTCAACAACGCTGGTGCCGACATCATAAACCTTAAGGGCAACAGCTGTGTAGGCATTGCTTTGCATTGCGATTCTTGCAGCGGTGGTGAGAACCTTTGATGCTGCGAAGCCGCCGGCGTTGAGAACTTCCTTCTTTATGATATCCTTAACGCTTGAATTAATGTTATTAACAAGGTTGCGGGCTGCTGTTACAACAACATTGTACTGGCAGTTGTTTGCAAGATAGTTAAGGAAGTCTTTGTAGTAGTCGTTTGCCGCCTGAACTGAAAGGATCTGTGCATATGCCTCGATAACTCTGTCTCTCTCTTCTTCATAGAGATCGCCGAGTTCGATGGCGTATTTGATATACTTGAATGCGGTGGTCCACTCGGTCGAGGTGAGAGTATCGGAAATCTTTACATAGCCATTGACCTTCTGAAGAAGATCGTTGAAGTCGCTCGCGGTTTTGAGAACCTTGAGGATTTCATTGAACTTTGACTCTCCGATATTGGCGTCAACCTTTTCGATGAGTGAGCAGAGGATCTTCTCTGCGTTGTCGATTGAAACGCTGTTATCAAAGCCGTTTTTCCATGCATCATCATAAAGAGCGAATGCTGTGTAGGTGAGCATGGTTCTGGCAAGATTCTCATTGTTTTCGGCAACATATTTCCAGTGAGCTGATTTCTCATTATTGAGCAGCTTGGTAATGATGATTCCGAAATTGCCGTTCCATCCGTTTACTCTTGTCTGAGCGGAAACGAGCTCGGGCTCGGTGCTCTCAGCAAAAGCGGAGTAGGGTACGACGCAGAGAACCATAAGCAGCGCCAGGGCGATTGCTAAGATTTTCTTTGACATAGTAATTGCTCCTTCAATACATATTTTACCGCTTTTTATTATATATAATATTGGATAAAAATTCTATTAACAAACTATACAAAATTTAAAGCTGTAATTAGGTGAATATTACTGCAATTGTGATAAATCAAATTCTGCGATAAAATCATTATTTTTAGGGGTAATCAAAGTGTTGATATTTTTCTCCATCAGATTAAAGAATTCATCCACGATTTTTCTGTCTTTTTCATTTCCTCTGACACACATCGAGAGAGTCAGTTCATTTCTGAGAGAAGTCGCAGAAAGCAGCACGAACGGCTTGTATTTGACTGCTCCGGTCATAAATCCTTTTGACGGTTCATGTCCGTCAAGAGCAAGCTTATCAACCTCGAGTATTCCTATATTGCTCATTGCAAGAAGGGGATTGGCATAGCCGATTTTGATTATTTCTTCGCTTGCCGCGTGAGGCATTATTTTGTATCCGAGCGAGAGAAGCGGCAGGCCGTAAAGCCCCATGTATTTATCCTGTTTGAATTCATTTGCGGATCTTATCACATACTGCAGAGTTTCAAAAATATCTCTGCCGAGCTCCGGAATCCTGCACTGCATCCACGCTGTATGATTGGTATAGCCGAGCTCATCATTTGATTTGAGATGGCGTCTTAAATCAATTGCGCAGGAGATACTGACGCTTTCGTTTTTACCGAATCCGGCAAGCTCATACAGGCTGTAAAAATAGGCGGCCATAAGCATATCGTTTATAGTTGCGCCGTGTTTTTTTCCTTCAGACTTAATCTTGAGAAAAGTGTCGGCGCTGAAGGTCTTCCTGGCTATAAACGATTTGTCGTCTCTTGATTTTTCCGTGAGAGGGAAGGCGTGATTATCCTTTTTGTTTATGTTTCTGTACAGATTCTGAGCCGCTTTCTGGTCCGTTTTGGAAAGATCTTTGTAAACGGAGGTATAAGACCTGTTGCCGGTCCTGAAATCAAGCGGGCTCACTCCGTTATTTACATATTCGTTGTAGTTTCTGCAGAAATCCTTGAGAAAGTATTTCAGGTCGCCGCCGTCCATACACATATGGTTTTCAATGAAGCAAATTCTCGTCTTGCCGGAATAATACAAAGCAAGAATCTTCATCTGCACCGCGCCGTCCGCCGGGATCTGCGAGGTAAGGAATTTTTCCGCTTCCTCGTCTGCGAGGCTTTCATCAATCTTTTTTAAAGTAAGTATATCTTCTATTGTGTATCTGTTGACTTCCCAGTAAGGGCTTACATGATTATCCCTGAAGCTTGAGTGGAGAACGGGCATTTTTTCGAATGCGCAGATAATGACCGTCTTTAGCGCTTCGGGATTTACGGTGAAATCATATTCAAACTCTGCGTGAACAACTCTGTCGTTAAAGTCTCTGAAAAGATAATGCATCTTATCCCAGAGCTCGGCGTTCAGTCTGCGTTCCATTCTCTGTCTCCCTCCGTTTCCTCAAATTCTTTGTTACCGTTATTGTGTTTACTGACTCTGACGGCAACAATTATGAGAATGACTAAAAGCGATGCCGGGATCAAAAGCCAGCCTATGCTCCAGGGGATTATGCGCATCGTTCCGGTAATGATATAAAGCGATACGGCTGCCGGAACAATATATGCGAGATGGAAGAAAATCGCAAAACGGTTATTGATTTTTTCGAGGAATATACCGTCGGCGACCAGCATGGCAATGATTGCGAAGAAAAAAATAAGCCAGGGGTGACGGAGTCTGAGCAGAAATGCGCAGATAAGGAATATCGGCACGGCGAAATTAAACACGGAAACGGCGATAAGCGCTCTTGAAAACGGCTTGAATCTGCCCTCTTTTTCCGAAAGAGCCATAACTGCGGCGATTGACATATAAGCAACATAAAGGCAGATGCCGTTAACGAGGAATATCCAGCTTCTGTGCCAGTTTTTGGTGATGATGCTCACAAGCAGGAATACCAGAAACAGACCGCCGAAGAAAACGGCTGAGCCGAGTATGGTTTTTCTGCGTCTTGACTTTGCATTTCTCTTGCTTTCAATGTCGTCTCTGAATTTTTCGAATTCACCGCGTATGTCGGGGTACTGACTCATGATAATGTCTGAGAGCACCTTTTCATCCGTGATACCGGTGTGCGTGATTTCATTTGCCCTCGCGGTAATTTCGTTGACAATCCTCTTTTTGAAAGCGTAGAGGTATTTATCCTCCGGCAGACCTTCAAGAGAGGTGTTGACATAATCCATAATATCTTTCATAGATTAATCACTTCCCTGTGAACAAATATTTCAAATACAAATTATTCCACATTAATTTTATCATATACCGCTGTTTCAGTAAATGAATTTTTTGTAAATTATACATTCTGATTTAAGCACTCGCGAGCCGAGAGTGCCAAATTTAACATTTTGTTCATAATTGCTTAATGAAATCTGTTTAATCGCGTTATATAATGAATCTGTAATAATGATACCCGAAAGAAGGAATGAACATGAAAAAGAGAAAATTCAAATCAGAATCCAAAAGACTTATGGATCTGATGATTAACTCTATTTACACTCACAAGGAGATTTTTCTCAGAGAGATAATCTCAAACGCTTCCGATGCTCTTGACAAGCTTTATTTCAGATCCCTTACCGATTCATCCGTTGGTCTCGGCTCGGATGATTTTAAAATAAGGATTGAAATTGATAAGGATAACCGGCTCATAACTGTCAGCGATAACGGTATCGGTATGAGCGAGGATGAGCTTGACAATAATCTCGGTACGATTGCAAGAAGCGGTTCGCTCGATTTTAAAACCGAAAACGATGATGCCGCCGATATCGATATTATCGGTCAGTTCGGTGTAGGATTTTATTCCGCGTTTATGGTCAGCGACAAGGTTACCGTAAAGACAAGGGCTTTCGGCTCGGATAAGGCTTATATCTGGGAATCCGACGGCATTGAGGGTTACAGGATAGGCGATTGTGAAAAAGACGGATTCGGCACCGATGTAATTATGCATCTTAAGGAAGATACCGATGACGAAAAATACAGTGAATATCTTGAGGAATACACAATCCGCTCCCTTGTTAAAAAATATTCCGATTATATTCGCCATCCCATTGTAATGGATGTCACCGTCTCAAAGCCGGTTGAGGGCGAAGAGGGAAAATACGACTACGTTACCGAGGAGCAGACTCTCAACAGCCGCATACCTATCTGGAAAAAGAACAGAAGCGAAGTGACCGACGAGGAATACAACAATTTTTATAAAGAAAAATTCTTTGATTTTGAAGACCCCGCCGCCGTCATTCACAGCAGCGTTGAGGGAAACGCTACATATAAAGCGCTGCTCTATATTCCGAAACGCCCGCCTTTCAACTATTATTCAAAAGAATATGAAAAAGGTCTTCAGCTCTATTCAAAAGGCGTTCTTATAACCGACAAATGCAGTGAGCTTCTTCCCGATTATTTCTCTTTTGTCAAAGGACTTGTTGACAGCGAAGATTTATCTCTCAATATCAGCAGAGAGATGCTTCAGCATGACAGCCAGCTTAAACTGATTGCAAAGACCGTAGAGAAAAAGATCAAATCAGAGCTTGAAAAGATGCTGAAAAACGACAGGGAAAAGTATGAGGAGTTTTTCAAAAGCTTCGGCGCTCAGCTTAAATTCGGCTGTTACGATACCTACGGACTGAATAAAGACAAGCTTGTCGATCTGCTTCTTTTCACTTCTTCGGATGAGGATAAGCTCATTACTCTTTCCGAATACTGCGATGCGCTTAAAGAAGGCGACGATAAGATTTATTACGCCTGCGGCGAAACGCTCGATAAAATAAGGATGCTTCCTCAGTTTGATGCCGCAAAGACAAAGAATCTCAATATTCTTATGCTTACGGAATATTACGATGAATTCGTTGTCAAGACTCTCGGCGAATACAGCGGCAGACAGTTTGTCAATATCTGCAATGAAGATTTTGATTTAAGCAGCGAAGAGGAAAAGAAAGAGATTGAAAAGGCAAATGAGGATGCAAAGGATCTTCTTGAAGAAATGAAAAACGCTGTCGGCGATGCCGTCAGCTCCGTAAGATTTACAAACAAGCTTGCAAATCACCCTGTCAGTCTTGCAACCGAGGGCCAGATTTCACTTGATATGGAAAAGACTCTCAACTCCATGCCGGGCACAGGCGACAACAAGGTCAAGGCAAAGCTTGTGCTTGAGATCAATTGCAATCATCCCATAGCCGAGAAGCTTAAGTCGCTTTATGAGAGCGATAAGGATATGCTCAAAGATTATTCAAAACTTCTTTTCAGCGAGGCCTGTCTGATTGCGGGCAGATCCGTGGATGACCCGGTGGAGCACAGCAGACTTGTCTGTGAATTAATGAGCAAATAAACAAATTAACAATTATCGCGGGGGTTCATTCCGGATTCCCGCGAACTTTTTTATTATATTGAATTCTCGTTTTCTCTGTGATAAAATCATACTGACGGGGTGATAAACTTGAAAATAATCAAAGAAGGAATAGTTTCGAGAATAACAGACAGTTTCTTTTCCTATCAGTCGTGGCCGTCGGCCTGCATTGATGAAAACGGAGTGATTTATGTTGTCTGCTCCGGCTTCCGTATGGGCCATGTCTGCCCCTTCGGTAAGACGGTTTTGTATAAAAGCCGTGACGGCGGCGAATCATTTTCTCTTCCTGTTGTAGTAAACGATCATTATCTCGATGACAGAGACCCGGGCATTCTTTATCTCGGCAAGGGGGATTTCATCGTTACCAGATGTTCCCATCCTGCGTCATCTTATGAAAATCAGCTTTATGACTGGCTCGTTTCAGACAGCGGAGACGCCGGCGCCGGCCTCATTAAGCACTATAAGATGATTCCCGGTGAATACAGAACGGGCGGATGTTTTTACCGGCTTCTTCACGATTACGGCGAAACAGCAGACGGAGAAAAGCGCATTCCCGTTCACTCACCTCACGGACCGGTTCTTCTCAAAGACGGAACGGTATTTTATCTCGGCAAAGAGGTTTTTTCAGGGGTTCCGGAAGATAAAGAAGTTTTCTCCGCATATATCAGCTCAGACAGGGGGAAGTCATTTATAAAAACCGGAGAGTGTCCCGTTCCCGAAGGATTCAGTCCGGTTCAGTTCCATGAGGTTCACTGCGGAGAGCTTTCAGACGGAGGTATCATGGCGCTTTTCCGCACTCATCTGACTGATGATGACAGCTTTTTCACGGTAATGAAATCGGTTACATATGACCGCGGCAGGACCTGGAGCGAATGGGAAAAAACCGGCATATGCGGCTCGCCGCCTCATTTATGCAAGCTCAGTGACGGCGGCTTCGCCCTGACTTACGGCAGACGCAGACCGCCCTACGGCATCTGCGGCAGATATGTTTCGCCTTCCGGTGAAATATCCGATGAAGAATTCCGTCTTGCAGACTGTGACGATGACGATATCGGATACCCGGCGACAGTCGAACTTCCCGACGGCACTCTTTTTACCGTGTATTATGCAAGATACAGGGGAGACCCGACCGCTTCGCTTCTGAGCGTTAAGTGGACATTATAATCAAGGAGGATATAGATATGCTTAAAATCGGAGTTTTCGGCGCCTGGCGCGGAAACAATTATATCGATCTTTTCAAAGAGGATGAGGAAATTGAGATTGTTGCAATCTGCGACAAAAACTTAGAGAAGCTTAAAGAGCATAAAGATGAGTTTGCCTCTGCATTTCTCTGCGCAGATTTTGACGAATTCCTTTCGGAAGGAATTAAAAGAGGAATGAATTCCGTCTTCCTTGCCAATTACTTCAACGAGCATGCTCCGTATGCAATCAAAGCCATGAATGCCGGACTTGATGTTGTCAGCGAGTGCACCTCCGCCTCAACGCTTAAGGAATGCGTTGAGCTTGTTGAATGTGTTGAAAAAACAGGCCGTAAATATTTCATTGCCGAAAATTACCCGTTTTCAACACAGAATCTTAAAATGGGCAAGCTTGTTTCATCCGGCATGCTCGGTTCTCTGCTCTATGCCGAGGGTGAGTATAATCATTCGGGAGACAACGAATTGCTCAGATACTATACACCGGGCGAATTTCACTGGCGTGCATGGATGCCGAGAACATATTATGTCACTCACGCTCTCGGTCCCATAATGTATATGACAAAATCAATGCCGAAATATGTCAGCGCGAGAGCCGCACACTCGGATCTGCTTTATGAACTGCGTGACTGGAGGCATAATTATGACGGCACCGGCATTATGTTCTGCGAGATGGATAACGGCATGATTGCGAGATTTACGGGCTGCACCGCGATGGCAAGCGATTACAGCAGATACCGTATCTGCGGCGACAGGGCAAGCGTTGAATGGGGCGGATATATTGAGGAAGGCAAAGTCCGCAGATTTTTCTTTGAACATACCAAACCCGAGGGAGAAGAGCAGATTTCTCTTCTTGACGCTGATTTATCCGACTTCGGAGAAGACGGAATCAAAGCCAAAAACGCCGGTCACGGCGGCGGAGATTACTGGATAGTAAAAGAAATCAAAGACTGCTTTATTCACGGCAAAGATATTTTCTTCGATGTCTATGCGGGCGCTGCTATGTCTGCAACCGCGATACTCGGCTGGAGAAGCTGCCTTAATCACGGAGAGAATTTCAAGATCCCCGATTTCAGAAATAAAGAAGAAAGGGACAAGGTCAGAAGCGATGATCTGACTCCGTTCCCCGATCAGAACGGCAACGGAATAACCCTTCCCTGCGCTCTGCCTTTTGACGGTGAATGAGTCAAAAATTCAAAACTGTTGCATTTAGCTTCACTTTAGTTTATAATAAATCCGGATTCGTAAAGAGTCCGGGTTTTTGTTTAAAATGATTTGTGGAGAGATGCTTATGGCAAACATTGTCGGCAAGGTTTCCAGTTTTTTGCATGAGGTAAAAGACCACTGGAAAACTCCCGCCGAGGGAAAATATGTTCCTTACAGAGAATATAAGGATATTTTCCTTGCGGTAGGTTTCAACTACTCGGGTAACAAGACCCTTGAATACATCGTTTTCGCGGCTTCCTGCTACCTGATGATGTATCATTACAAGCTGCCTTATCTGACATTTTCCGTTATCAACATCATCAATATGCCGCTCAATTACATCTGGACAATGATGACCTGGTATATTGCCGATAATCTCGGCTTTATGCCAAAAAAGAATGAGCGGAAATTCTATTTTGTTTATATGATGCTGATTGTTGCCGGCGTTGCGCTGATTGTGTTTGACCCTTCAATGCTCTTTAATCAGAGCGGCAGATTCGTAACCTATATGAATTCGCTCGAGGGTATCAGCTGCTCGTCTGCCTTCAAGATTCTCGGCACGCATATTCTCTGGAACGGGTGGTTCGGCGCGAGAAATATTTTCTGGCGCAAAAAGCTTATTCCGAAATACGGCAGATACAAGTATTCGCTTTACAGCAATGCCATACCCAAGTGTATTATGGTTATTGCGATAGGCTGGGTACCTTTCTACAATATACCGGATGTTATCACGAGAGTCTGGGTCGCAAAT
>CADBOL010000250.1 GCA_902796295.1 Oscillospiraceae bacterium | reverse complement strand
TCGGAATCAGCGAAAAGGATATCTGCTCGGCGATTATGGACTACAAAGGCATCGAGCACCGCCTTGAATTTGCCGGAGAGTATGAAGGAATAAAGTTTTACAATGACTCAATCGCGACGATTCCCCAGGCGACAATCTGCGCCGTTGAGGCAATCGACGACCTGGAAACCCTGATATTCGGCGGAATGTCCGTGGGCGTTGATCTCGATGATTTTGAAAACTATCTTTTCAAAAAGAAAATCCCGAATTTAATCGGGATTCCGGATACCGGCAGGCAGATATGCACTAAACTCGCTAACAGGGGATACAGCGGCAATATAATCCTCGCCGAGGATATGGATTCCGCCGTGAACAAGGCGTTTGCCCTCACCCCGGCAGGCAGAAGCTGCCTGATGTCTCCCGCCGCATCAAGTTATAATGTATATAAGGATTATGAGCATAAAGGCAAGCACTTCAAGAAGCTTGTGAAGGAGCATGTGTCAAGCTGATATTAATGAATAATAAAAAAATAGAGGAGCGGATAAAATCCGCTCTTTATTATTTGAATCAGCAGGGTGTGACCCGAAATTCCTCATTCCGCATTTGATTATGCCCATGCATTCCTGTTTAATGCTGTTCCGGCTCTACCGCAGGAGAGGAATTTTTTGATTTTTATCAAATATTTATTGCAAATTGTGAAAAAATATAGTTGAAAATATATAATAAATAATATATACTTTATACTGCAATATTATATTATAAAAGTTCAGGATTACGGTTCGGTTTTTTATTCGGTTAAGGTACAGCCATTTTCCGTCTTTCAGACAGCTATAGGAGATGATGCCCGGATGATTGTTAATCTGATAAAATCAAACAGTTTGATAAGTCTCAATCTTCCCAAGAGGATAAACGGACAGTATTGGATCACTGATGTTGATGCCAAAGGGAACTCGAGAAAGTTAATCAGCGTTGAAGCGATTAACGGCAAATGGGTAATAAAAAACAACAAACATATTAAAATTCATAATCCGTACTCTCCGGATGAGGAATATGCCGAATTATCTCCGCTCAGTCTTTACCGTATAACTTTTACGCAGTCGAGTGAGCCGGCAATTGTATTTGCAGAAAGCGAAGATGAATTCTCTTTTCTGTTTTCCAAATTTACAATAGAGAAGGGAACTTCTCTGTCTGTAGGAAGAACTCAGGATAATTCAATTTGCTGTGCCAATAAATTCATATCACAGAATCATGCCGTGATTTCATATGAAGGGAATTACTGGAAAGTTACAGATTGCAACAGCGCAAACGGCACATTTGTAAACGGGAAAAGAATCTCCGTCCCCGAATTGAGGTTGAGCTTCGGCGATATGATTTATATCATGGGGCTCAGGATTATAGTCGGCAATGGCTTTTTTGCGATTAACAATCCCGGCAAATCCGTCACTCTCCGCTCAGAAGGGCTAAAAAAAATAGTCCCGCAGACTTTCTCAAAAAAATCATTGTCAAAATCAGCCGAAAAGAAGTATTTCCTCAGAGCACCGAGGTTTCACAGGGAAGTTGAGCAGGTTGAGATAAAAGTTGACGAACCGCCCCAGCTTGAAAAACCCGATTCCGTTCCTCTGGCTTTTATGATAGGCCCGTCGATGACCATGGGAATAGCTTCGCTGAGTACAGGTATTATTACCCTTAATAATGTGCTTACGACAGGCGGTAAAATAACAACGGCAATACCTACCCTGATGATGTCAATAAGCATGCTCCTGGGCTGTGTTCTTTGGCCGATACTCACAAAAAGACATGAAAAGAAGCAAAAAATAGCGGCCGAAAGAAAACGTCAGGAAAAATACTTGCTCTATCTAAACGAGATCCGTGACGAAATAAAAAAATGCAGTAAAGAACAGAGCGAAATACTTGATGAAAACATCGTTTCACCGGATGAGTGCGGCGAAAGAATTGCCAAAAAACTGCCGTCTCTTTGGGAGAGAGCAAACGGGCAGAATGACTTCCTGAATCTCCGCCTCGGTACGGGGCAGATTCCTCTTGACTTGAAGCTGCAGATTTCCGAAAAGAAATTCACAATGGAAGATGACAGTCTTCAGACTGCAATGCTGGCGCTTAATTCTGAATCAGAAAAAACAATCAAAGCTCCGGTCTCGGTTTCATTGGTCAACAATACGGTTTTGGGCCTGTTCGGCAATGTTTCACTGACCAAAAATATGGTCAAGTCCCTGATCCTTCAAATGATTGCGCTTCACAGTTATGATGAGCTTAAATTAATG
>CADBOL010000249.1 GCA_902796295.1 Oscillospiraceae bacterium | reverse complement strand
TGGTGCCGGAAGCGGGGGTCGAACCCGCACGGTATCGCTACCACCGGATTTTGAGTCCGGCACGTCTGCCAATTCCATCATTCCGGCATATTGCTGAGCGCCGGGAACCTGGTCCGGGCGCTCAATCATTATATATGAGATTAAATTAAAAATCAAGTGTTTTTTGGCGCGTTATACCGCGGTGTAATCCACTCTCACAGGAATCGGAGCGGCGGCAGTCTCAAGCGGTATGTCAATGTCAAACTCGGGCAGCCATTTGCCCTCGCAGAGATTGCGGGCTCTGAAAAGAACTCTGCCTTCATAAACCTCTGCCACAAAGGCGAGACCGTGATCGTTGTTTTCGCCGTCATTGTTATTCACGCACAGGGAGGGCACATTTATCGAGTGAATGTTTTTGCCGACCTTCTCATAAGTGTATTCTCCGAATCCCGTGTGCTCGTGACCCGTAATCAGAAAGACATTTGTATATTTGTCAAGTATCGCTTTGAGTTCATCGCTTTGGGCGCCTATTGAGCCGGCGGAATCTATCGGACTGTTCCATACCTTGGGCAGTCCGTTTGTGTTTTTGAGCGGCTGATGCACCATAACAAATCTCGGCTGACCCTCCTCAACGGAAGCGAGCTCCTTATCAAGCCACTCAAGCTGCTCCGGGCTGAGATAATTCTCTTCAAATTCAGTCCTGTCCGAGCCGAGCACGATGAATTTATATCCCTTTATGCTCTCGCTGTGATGAAATGATACCGCGCTCTCATCGCCGTTGAGCGTATTTATGAAATTATTGAATCTCGAGAGACTCTGCTCATAAACCCTGAGCCTTATATCGTGATTGCCCTCTGCGACTATGTGACGGAGCTTCAGCCCCGCAAGTTCTTCCGCTACAAGAGAATACTCCATCTCAAGGCCGTTTTCCGCCACATCGCCCGCGTTGAGCAGGGCGTCGAGACCTTCCGCATTTTTAAGGTCTTTTGCGGACGCCTGGAAATAATTGTATCTCTCGGGCATATAATTGCTCACCTGCGGATCGGCGATTATAGCAAAAGCAAGGTTTGCGTCTGCCGAAGGTCTTATCGGGTCATCGGCGGACGGGCTTATGAGCGCCGTGCCGGTAATCGAAAGATATATTGAAAATATAAACATAAAGATTTTCTTTGCAATCATAACCATCGGGCATCCTTCTTTCTTATATACTGCACCTCAGTATAACATATTTAAGTGCGGTTGTAAATCGGGTATTTAATATCCGTATCAAAGCAAAAGCCCGTAACCCGCCTCACGGCCGATTACGGACCTTTGATAATTTGCCTGATTATTTGTTAAGCCACTCGTCGGCTTTCTTTGCCGATACGGATTTGATATCTTCCTTTTTGTAGGGGGAATCTTCGCCGCCGTTTACATAAAGGAAAAAGTAACCCTTGTCGGTCTTGTAGAGAGTCTCTTCGTAACCTGCGGGATCGCCGAATGTGCCTACAGTATTCTTCTTGATAAGCTCTGCGGTCTCGGTGTCATACTCTCTCTTGCAGATGATTTTTTTCATAACCGTTTCCTCTTTGTATAAATGTAGTTTGGTGTAAATATACACTTCGGTTGAATATTACACTACAAATATGAATATATTATGAACAAAGCACTAGATATAGTAATATTCGTTATTCCTGTTGTGATTTTGCCCTATTTTTTTACAGATTTATGTGCAATATAACAAGCGATCAGCCTACTTTTATATCTTTGAGGAAGTTATTATGCGGAATAACGGGCGCTTCCTCTATCTTGAAGCCCTTGCTTCTCATAAGGCGAAGCTTATATTCAAACAGCTCCGCGGGCACATAAAGAGCGGCGGCGGCGGCAAAAAAATCACCGTTGTATTCAAGCGCCCCGGCCACATCGGCGTCTTCGAGCAGGAGCTCCGCGGCAAAAAGATTTGCTTCCTTTTCCATATCGGATAATTCATTAAACATGGCCCACTCGCTGTAACCGCACAGGGACATCCCGCAATGCTCGAGAGCGTGAAAGAGCTCGTGAGCGATTATAATCTTCTGAATGTTTTCGGGCAGGTCTGAATTGACGGTAATCGCCATCTCTCCCCCGACCGTGATGACAAATCCCTTTATGGCCGTTTCATGAGAGCCGAGACTCTGATAAAGCAGGTGATAGCCGAGATTCCTGCAAATCTCAGCCGGATCGCCCGTGCCGTTATCTTTTTTGATTTTTTCAGCAAGTGAAACAATATCTCTGAGAGTCATAGCCGCTCCTCATTCTTCTTCGTCTGCGCCCTGCCTGCGGAAGGAGGCGATTGAGGCATCCTTACAGGTGATATAAGCGCGCATAACAGCTTCAAAAAAAGCATCCTTTTCATTTTGGGAGAGCTCGCCGCCCGCAAAAAGAGCGATATTATCCTGAAGCAGAGCGCGCACATCGTCTTCGCCGCGGCGGCCGTAAAGCTGCCCCGCCTGAGCGATGTATTTTTCTTTTACTTCATCATAAGGACCCTCGACCGAATCATCGGTGAGATATCCGGCGCTCACCTGAAGCGCCTCGGCAAGCCTTAAAACGGTGGAGCGCCTGGGAACCTTTTCGCCGGCCTCATAACCGTAAACGGAACGGCCGCTCAGGCCGCACATCTCTGCAAGGGCCGCCTGTGACAGCCCGAGCTCATAACGTCTTTCTCTTAATTTTTTACTGAAGTTCTGCATAAATTCCACTCCGTACTTGACAAAATTCGATGATAGTGCTAACATTTGATAGAACTTTCTTAGAACTGCACCTGTATTTTAACGCATACAATCGGAATTGTCAATACCTTTTATAGAATTTTCCGGAATTTTTATACGAATTTTTGAAGGTGCGGTTCAATGGATAAAATCAAACAATATATAGCCATCGATCTCAAATCGTTCTACGCTTCGGTTGAGTGCGTGGAGCGCGGGCTTGATCCGCTTAACACAAACCTGACAGTCGCAGATGAGAGCAGGACCGATAAGACAATCTGCCTTGCCGTCTCCCCTCCTCTCAAGAGCTTCGGAGTGCCGGGCAGACCGCGTCTGTTTGAGGCAAAGCAGATAGTCGCTCAGGCGAATTCCTCGCGGCTCTATGCCTCGCGCGCCGCAAAATTCAGAGGCAAATCCGTATTCGCAGATGAGCTGAACGCAGACAATTCTCTCGCAATTGATTTTATAATCGCTCCGCCGAGGATGTCGCTCTATATGGATTACAGCAGAAGGATATTTGAAATTTATCTTAAATTCGTATCGGCCGATGATATACTTGTTTACTCTGTCGACGAGGTATTCATTGATGTCACGGATTATCTCAGATACAAAAAGACCACGGCGCACGGGCTCGCGATTGATATGATAAGGCAGGTGCTCAAAGAAACGGGCATCACCGCCACCGTCGGGATAGGAACAAATATGTATCTTGCGAAAATAGCGATGGATATAGTCGCAAAGCGCATGCCGGCGGACAAAGACGGCGTGAGAATCGCCGAGCTTGACGAGATGTCTTACCGCAGGCAGCTCTGGGATCACAGACCGCTTACGGATTTCTGGAGAATAGGCAGCGGAATCTCAAAAAAGCTTGAGCGTGTCGGGCTCTATACCATGGGCGATATCGCACTCTGCTCGCTCGGAAAAGAAAATGAATTTTATAATGAAGACCTGCTGTATAATCTTTTCGGCGTAAACGCGGAGCTTATCATAGACCACGCCTGGGGCTGGGAGCCGACGGAAATCGCGGACTGCAAGGCATACACGCCCAAATCGCGGAGCCTTAGCTCCGGCCAGGTGCTCCCCCGCCCTTATTCATTCGCGCAGGGCAGAATTGTCATACGCGAGATGGCCGACGCTCTCGCGCTCAGGCTCGTAAGGCACGGTATGCTCAGCGATCAGGTTGTGCTCGATGTGGCATATGATACGGAAAATCTCGGCAGGATTCAGTCATACGCGGGCGAAATCAAGAGCGACCGCTACGGCAGAAGCGCTCCGAAACCGGTTCACGGCAGCCTTAATCTCGGAAAGCATACATCATCATCCCTTAAAATCATGGACAGCGTCTGTGAAATATATGATAAAATTGTCGATCCGGAGCTCACGGTGAGAAGATTCAACATAACTGTCAACAATCTGCTGACGCAGGCTCAGGCGGATGAAAAGCTGAAAGAGCCGGTCCAGCTGACGTTTTTCGGAGAAGGCGGAGAGCCGTATAATCAGACGGGCGAAAAAGACACCGCCGGCGAGAGAGAAAGCATAATACAGCAGACGCTTCTTTCAATAAGAGAGCGGTACGGTAAAAACTCGATAGTCAGATGCCTGAATATGGTGCCGGATGCCATGGAAATGGAGAGAAACAGGCAGATAGGCGGTCACAGGGCATAGCGATTATTTGAAATAAGAAAATTTTAAAATTTAAGATTGACAAATTCCGAATAATGTGTATAATATTGTCTTGTACCGGTATTGGGGAATTGTGTAACGGTAGCACTGCAGACTCTGACTCTGCCTGTTGGGGTTCGAATCCCTATTCCCCAGCCAAAAAAAGCGCACCTGCAACAGCGGGTGCGTTTTTTTTGGGCACCGCAAGAGGATTTCGCCGCGGAGCCGGTGCGTTTTTAGCACCGCAAGAGGATTCCGCCGCGGAGCCGGTGCGTTTTTTTCTTGTCCGGGGCGCGTGCGGCAAATAATCAAATATTGATAACCGTGTTGCGCTTCGCGGGCGCAAATAAGACTTGAATAATACATCACCGGAATATATAATGAATATGTTACCCGGCATACCGGAATACCATATCAAATCGGAGGCTTGTAAAATGAAAAATATTCTTAAAAAGGCATTGTGCCTGACCCTTTGTTTAACTATGCTGCTGTCGGCGGCCGTATTGTTCTCCGCCTGCGGAAAAGAAGAGCCGGCGGACGTTGAGCAGACCGAATCCGCGGCAACCGGAACCGAGGCGCTGACCGCAGAAGCGTCAGAGGCAAAGTAT
>CADBOL010000248.1 GCA_902796295.1 Oscillospiraceae bacterium | reverse complement strand
TGACGAATTTCCCTGGGACAGGTCGGGCGACGATTACGATACAAAGTATCCCTATGTCTGTCACGCCGAGCTGAACGCCATACTCAATGCGAGAGGCACCAATCTTGAGGGATGCAAGATTTATGTTGCGCTGTTTCCCTGCAACGAATGCGCAAAAGCCATTATTCAGTGCGGAATAAAAGAGGTCGTTTATCTTTCGGATAAATATGACGGAACGCCCATGAACAGAGCATCAAAGCGCATGTTTGACGCGACGGGAGTAAAATACACCTGCCTTAAAATCAACAGTGAAAAACTCGTCATTGATTTTGACGCTTCAAATGTATAACAGAGGAGGAACATAATGATTTCAAGAACACCGCCTATGGGTTTCAACACCTGGAACACTTTCGGAGAGGATATCAACGAGAGCGTTATCAAAGAAACTGCCGACGCTATGGTTAAAAAAGGCCTTCTTGAGGCCGGGTATAACTATCTCGTCATTGATGACTGCTGGAGTGAGAGAGAGCGCGACCCCGTGACCTGCAGGATTATCCCCGACCATATCAAATTCCCCAACGGAATGAAAGCTGTCAGCGATTACGTGCATTCCAAAGGACTGAAATTCGGCATGTATTCCTGCGCAGGCACTAGGACCTGCGCCGATTATCCCGGCTCGTTTGACCACGAATTCCTTGATGCCGAAACATTTGCCGAATACGGCGCCGATTTCCTCAAATACGATTACTGTTACAGACCGGCTCATCATCACGGCGACCTGCTTTACAGAAAGATGGGTATGGCGCTCAAGGCCTGCGGCAGGGAGATTCTTTTCTCGGCCTGCAACTGGGGCTGCGACGATGTGCATAAATGGATTCGCTCAACGGGTGCGCATATGTACCGCTCTACCGGCGATATTAACGATTCATTTGTTTCCATGAAAGATATTTGTTTCAGTCAGATTGAGAATCTCGCATTTTCTGCGCCCGGCTGCTTCAATGATATCGATATGCTTACCATCGGTATGTACGGCAAGGGCAATGTCGGCTCCACCGGCTGTGATGATACCGATTACAAAACGCAGTTTGCTGTCTGGTGTATGTACTCTGCGCCGCTTATGCTCGGCGGAGATATAAGGACCTTCTCCGATAAAACTCTCGCTCTCGTCACCAATAAGGATTTAATCAGAATCAATCAGGATGAAGAGGCAAGGACCGCGTTTGTCACACAGAGCTGCATTGACCGCGATTCAAACGGCGAAAACATCTATTCGGCGAGCAGAGACAAAAAGAAAGTATTTGTAAAGCTTCTTTCCGATAATGAAATCGCTGTTCTTTTTGCCAATTTTGATGACAAAGAGAGAAAAATAGAATTCTTCTTTGAGGATGCAGGCATTCCCGCGGCATCGGGTTACGGCCTTGATATGAGAGAAGTATTCACCGGTGAAAAGCTCGGAGTCAAAAAAGAGTTTATGACCAGAGTTATTCCCGCCCACGACTGTGAATGCTTTATCTGCAGACTTTCCAAATAAAATGGATGAGCTTATATGTCTCTCCTGTGAAAAGCCGCTCACCCGCGATGATATCGGGTTTCACAAAAAAATGGTGAACCGCGGCGCTGAAGAATTCATGTGTATCGACTGCCTTTGTGATTATTTCGGTATCACGAGAGAAAAGGCGGACGAGATGATTGAAAAATTCAAAAGCATGGGCTGTTCCATGTTTAACTGATGAAAGGTGATATTATGGCAAAATGCAATGTTATTTCGCACAGAGGAGCGAATAAATACGCCCCGCAGAATACGATGCCGGCTTTCAGAAAATCGCTTGAGCTCGGTATTGACGGCTTTGAGACCGATGTGCATTTTTCTGCAGACGGTTATATAGTTATCTGTCACAACTATACAGTTGATGAAACGTCAAACGGTATGGGAAACGTTGCCGATATGACTCTTGAGCGCCTCAGGGAGCTTGACTTCGGCTCATATTTCTCGGATGAATTCAAAGGCACTCAGCTGCCCACGCTCAAGGAGTTTCTCGACCTGTGTCAGGATGATTCCGTTAAGGTTATGAATATCGAAATCAAGGAGCCCAAAGACGGCAAAAAAGATATAGCAGACAAGACCATTGAAGAAGTCAAGGCAAACGGTCTTTTTGACAAGCTTCTAATCTCGAGCTTTGACCCCGAAATCATCAAGAGGTGCAAAGAGGTTGACCCCGCCTGCAAGACCGGCTTCCTTTACAGCCCCGACAGGCCGATAACCTATACAAAAATGCTTCTCAGTTATGTTGAGTATGCCAAAGAGATAGGCGCGGATTATCTTCACCCGCACTTCTCTCTCGTTAACGCAAAATATGTAGCGAAGCTGCATGAAAACGGCATAGGCGTAAATCCCTGGACCGTTGACGATGCCGACACGGCAAACAGACTTCTCAGCTACGGCGTTGACGGTATTATCACAAACGTTCCCGATGTAATGAATAAAATCATAGCCGACTATGAGTATAAAAACAGTATTTGACTTAGGGTGAAATAAATGAATAATCCCTCAAAAAGGCAAACTATTGTTTCAATTCTGCTTTTTGCCGTGATATTTGCCGGCCTGCTTGTAACCGCGACATTTACCGATTTACAGGTTTCGGATATCCTGACAAAGGGTACTCTGATGCCCGGGAAATTCCTTGCTGACGGTTTATTCGGGATTGTGTTTGAATGTCTCGGCTGCACCGCTCCTTATATTGCCGGTGCTTTTGCGCTCGAAGTTCTTTTCATATATTCTTTGAGGTTTATTGAAAATAAGACGCTCGGCATTATTACGGCTGTTGTGCTTCAATTGTGTGCCGCCGCA
Organism: Oscillospiraceae bacterium; assembly: GCA_902796295.1. GTDB lineage: Bacteria > Bacillota > Clostridia > Oscillospirales > Acutalibacteraceae > CAG-177. The sequence continues at coordinate 1,837 of CADBOL010000248.1, read as the reverse complement.
GATTACTATACCGTTTCACTTGATGTGCTTGATTATAACATAAGGCACTATCATCTGGACGCAGGTAAGCCGGCATTCATGAAAGCCGAGCTGGTATTTGTTGCCCTGTTGCTCACGGTTCTTACTGCTCTGGCGGTCAATAATCTTTCCGATGAGGCCGTCAAAAGATTTCCGCGGATTGCTTTTGCCGTGGCTCTCGCGATAGCGCTCTCATCAATTACGGTCACGCTTATCAAAAATCCTTTCGGCAGGACCAGATACAGGGCCATGAACTATGCCGGTGATTTCAGTTATTATACGCGCTGGTATGTGATTAACGGTCAGCCCGATAAGGAATGGATGAAAGCTACATTCAGCAGCACAGACGCCTGCAGGTCTTTCCCGAGCGGTCACACACAGAGCGCTTCAATGATATTTTGTATTATTATGCTCAAAGAGCTGTTTGAGATTAAATTACGCAAAAAGATTGCTCTGCTGTGGATTATAAGCATTGTCTGGACGGGTATTATTGCCGTCAGCAGGATTATGGTCGGCGCTCACTTTTTCAGCGATGTTCTCGTGGGCGGCACCATCGGATTTTTATCCGTAATTCTCGCAAGAGAAATCTTTGTTTGCAAAGGCTCTCATTTTAAAGTATTAAGGAAGGGTTCAGATGAAAATCAGATTTAAAGCGGTAATCAGTGTTTTGCTTTGCCTGGCAATGGTATTCTCATTTGCCGGCTTCGCCTCGGCAGACGCCGAAAAGAGTCCGGAGGCCGGAAAGCCGGCTGTCAGCGGCAAAATAACAACATGTGATGAAAACTGCAAGTTTTTCCCGACAATTATAGTTCCCGGTCTCGGTCAGTCCAGTGTCTGCGTGACGGATGATGACGGAAACTTCATTCTTGATAAAAACGGCAAGAAGGTTTCAGCGTTCCCCGCGTATCTGCAGGTTGACAAGATTATCAAGACAGCAATATTTCCCGCTCTTGCTTCTCTGATGCTTCAGAGGGATGCAGGCCTTTCGGATGCGTTTGCTCAGATAATCGATGATTCATTCGGCATCAATTCCTGCGACCTCAACGCGAAGGTTGTAACAAACACCGTTACCGAAAAATTCCCTTATCCGTATTCAATGTGCAATGAGTATGAGCTGGGTATTATCAATACACACGTTCCCTTTGAGAAGTATCCTACCGAGCTTCCCAGAGATCACACATATTATTTTGCCTATAATTCATTCGGCAATCATATCGACCTTGCCAACGAGCTTTATGATTTTATACAGATGGTCAAGGAGCAGACAGGTCATGATAAGGTGAATATTGTTCCTCTCAGTCAGGGAGCTTCCATTTTCAGCGCTATGCTCGAATACAGACCCGAGGTTATGGATCAGCTCAACAAGGTACTGCTCGTTGTTCCCGCAATAGGGGGCTCGATTATTATCGGCGATGTATTCAACGGCAGAATAAATTTCCTCAATAAAGATTATCTTTATAACGGCTTCCTTGAGGATCTCAGACTGCTTGACGAGTATACCGCAAGACTGATTGAAGTGGCGGTCAGGATTCTTCCCGATGAGGTTGTAATGGCAACTCTCGAAAAGGGAGTAAAGCATCTCGTCGAGAATGTAATGATCAGAAGCACGGGTATGTGGGCTCTCTGCCCGCCCGAGGATTATCCTTCTGCCGCCGAGAAATATCTCTCAACGCCCGAAATGGCTTCAATCAAAGCTCAGACCGATAAATACTATCAGGCGCAGCTTCACGCGCACGCCAATATTCAAAAGCTTCTTGACAAGGGAGTAAAGGTGTTTGATATTGCCGAATATGATTTCCCGGTAATAGATGTTCCCGAG
>CADBOL010000247.1 GCA_902796295.1 Oscillospiraceae bacterium | reverse complement strand
GAAAGACGGAACGGCATAGCCGTGGACGAGCAGGCAGAGCTCGCCCTCACCGCGGATTTCATAGTGTGTGTTTCCGCTCGGAAGGCTGATAAACGAGCCGCCGATTTTCGCTCTCGCGCTGTCATCGAGCTCATATCTGCCGAATTCACTCATCAGCTGTTTTCTTCTTTCTTCGGTCATACCATCAGCTCCGTAAAATAATTTCACGGGAATTATATCATCTGCGCGTGAAAGTGTCAAATCACCGATATTTATAAAAATTATGCTCACGGGTCGCTGAACCCGTGAGCTTTTTATGAAATGTTTTTACGAAACCTTTTTCTTCTTCATCGTTTCGCTGTTTTCTTTCGCGACGGCAATCATAAGCTTTATCCTGTTTTCCTGATTTACCTGAGTGGCGCCGGGGTCGTAGTCTATCGGTACTATATTTGACTCGGGGTAAATCTCTCTGAGCTTTCTCACCATGCCCTTGCCGACTATGTGATTGGGCAGACAGCCGAAGGGCTGGGCGCAGACGATATTGCCGTATCCGCTCTCGACAAGCTCCATCATCTCGGCCGTGAGAAGCCACCCCTCGCCCATCTTGCAGCCGTAGCCCATAACCGGTTTTATAAGCTCGCGCAGATGCATATATGAGCCGGGCGCCGTGAAATCGCCGTAGGCTTTCGCGGCGGAGGCGATGCACTTCTCAATATGAAGCATATACCACATAAGCAGCTTCATAAAAAACTTCTTGAGTTTTTTGCCGCCGTAGAGTTTTATATCCTCAATCCTGTTATCGGTCTTGAAGAGAACGAATCCCATAAGGCCGGGCACATTTACCTCACAGCCCTGGCTGAGCAGGAATTCCTCAAGCTTATTATTGCCGAGAGGTGAATATTTCACATATATCTCGCCGACGATACCGACCTTTACCTTATTCTTTTCGCGGGTTTTTATAAGCGCAAAATCCCTGGTAATCTGAGGCAGTATCTTTTTCATCGCAAAGTAGCTGTATCCCCTGTTATGGTCAAAGATATCGATGAGCTTTGTTATCCAGTATTCAACCGTCTCGTCTGTGATCCCCTCATACATCTCATAGGGCTTGACCTGATTTTTGAGCAGCATGATAAGGTCGCCGTAAATAAGGCACGAGAGGAATTTCATCGCCATGACCGGTGTGAATTTAAAGCCCGAATTCTTTTCGAGACCGGAAAGGTTGAGCGAAATAACCGGAACATAGCCGTAACCCGTCTTTTTGAGCGCCTTGCGCAACAGATGGATGTAATTTGACGCCCTGCAGCCGCCGCCCGTCTGTGTAATCAGAAGAGCCGTCTTGTGCGGGTCATATTTACCGCTCTTGAGAGCGTTTATAAGCTGACCGATAACGAGGAGCGCGGGGTAACAGGTGTCATTATGCACAGTGTTGAGGCCCTCGTCGATTATATCTCTTCCGCTCGTTCTGAGCAGCTCGGTTTTGTAGCCGTGCTGTCTGAGCACACGGTTAAGCAGCTCAAAATGTATCTCCGCCATATTGGGGATAAGGATGGTGTAATCCTTGCGCATTTCTTCGGTAAATTCTACTCTGTCTTCACTGTTCATGGTTATCACTCCAGTCCGAGGGCGGCAAAGAGACTGCGGAGTCTTATCTTGACCGCGCCCAAATTCGTTATTTCATCAATCTTTATCTGTGTATAAATCCTGCCCTCGCTCTCGAGGATGCTTCTGACCTCATCGGTAGTGATGGCGTCGGTGCCGCAGCCGAATGATACGAGCTGAACGAGGTTTATATTGGGATTTCCCGACTGTGCGACATATTTCGCCGCGGCGTAAAGACGGGATTGATAGGTCCACTGATCAAGCACATTTGTTGCGAATTTTGAGATATGATTGCTTATTGAATCCTCTGTGATGAGCACCGCTCCGCATTCGCATATAAGCTTGTCAATACCGTGGTTTATCTCGCTGTCAACGTGATAGGGCCTGCCGCAGAGTATGATTACAGGCAGATTCTTCCCGGTTGCGAGCTCGAGGTATTCGTTGCCTTTCGCCCTGACTTTTTCCATATATGAATCATACTCGGCGTATGCCGCTTCAACCGCTCTCTCAATCTCTTTGAGCGGGATTTTTTCAAGCCTTTCGCCGACTATCTTCTGAATCCTCGGCACAAAGTCCTTCCTGCGGTGAAGTCCGACATAATCCCAGATAAGATTCAGGTCGCCGAGCGCTTCCGCGTTTGCCCTTATGACCTCGGGATAGTAGGCGACGACGGGGCAGTTATAATTGTTGTCGCCGAGCCCCTCATCGAGGTTATATGTCATGCAGGGATAAAAAATATTCTTTATGCCCTGATTCACGAGATACTCTATGTGGCCGTGCATCAGCTTTGCCGGGTAGCAGACCGTATCCGACGGGATTGAATGCTGACCCGCGAGATATGTCTTCCTTGTTGACTCGGGAGAGACGATGACCTCGTAGCCGAGATGCGTGAAGAATGTGTGCCAGAAGGGCAGAAGCTCATACATATTGAGCCCCATCGGGATTCCTATGATACCCCTGTAACCCTTGACGGGCACATATCTGCTCAGCAGTTCTTTCTTATAATCGTAAAGGTCGTAAATCTCTTTTTCGCCGGTTCCCGAAACGGGTTTGCTGCATTTATTGCCGCCGATGAATTTTCTGCCGCCGCTGAATGTATTGACGGTCAGCTTGCAGGCATTCACACAGCCCTTGCAGGTAATCGCTTTGACCGAATGCTCAAAGGTTTCAAGCTTGTCGGCAGTCAGGATTCCTGATTTGCCCGTGCTTTTATCCATGGCGTAAATCGCCGCGCCGTAGGCACCCATGAGCCCGGAAATATCGGGCCTTACCACTTCTCTGCCGATTTCCTTTTCAAACGCTCTTAGCACGGCGTCATTGAGGAATGTGCCGCCCTGTACCACAATGTGTTTGCCGAGGTCATCCGCGCCCGATGCCCTTATGACTTTATAGAGCGCGTTTTTGATAACGCTGATTGAGAGACCGGCTGAAATATTTTCGATTGAGGCGCCGTCCTTCTGTGCCTGCTTTACCGAGGAATTCATAAAGACAGTGCATCTCGAGCCGAGATCAACCGGCTTTTCAGCAAACAGGCCGAGCTTCGCGAAATCCTCTATCGAGTAATTCCACGCGCCCGCGAAAGACTGCAGGAATGAGCCGCAGCCCGATGAGCAGGCCTCATTGAGGAATATATTGTCAATCGTGTTGTTTCTGATTTTGAAGCATTTTATATCCTGACCTCCGATATCGATGATGAAATCGACATCGGGTCTGAATTTTTTCGCCGCCGTGAAGTGAGCGATGGTCTCAACCACTCCGATATCAGCGTCAAAGGCGTTTTTGATTATCTCCTCACCGTAGCCGGTGACAGCCGAATACTCTATCCTGCAGCCGGGATATTTATTGTAGAAGTCTGTCAGGAATTCCCTGACGGCGGGGATGGGGTTTCCGCTGTTTGACATATATCTGCTGAAAACTATCTCGGATCTGTCATTGATTACGGCGCACTTGATTGTGGTCGAGCCGGCGTCAATGCCGAGGAATAATCTGTCCGAAGGTGAAGCGCTCTCAATTACGCGGACCGTCTCTTTTGAGTG
>CADBOL010000246.1 GCA_902796295.1 Oscillospiraceae bacterium | reverse complement strand
TGATTGTTTAAATAAATCACTGAAGGAGAACTGAAATGAAAGTTGTATTGACTCAGGATATTAAAGGACTCGGTAAAAAAGGAGAACTTATCAATGCTTCCGACGGTTACTGCCGTAATTATCTTTTGCCGAGAAAGCTTGCAGTTGAAGCAAATAAACAGGCAATGAGCGAACTGAAAAACAGAGAGTCCGCCGAAAAACATAAGATTGAAACAGAAAAAGCAGCTGCAAAAGAAACTGCCGCCAGGCTTGAAGGAAAAACAGTCAGACTTACGGCTAAAGCAGGCAGCAACGGCAAGCTGTTCGGCTCAGTTACATCCAAAGATGTTGCCGAAGTTATTTCAAAAGAATTCGGCATCGATATAGATAAGAAAAAAATAGTATTTGAAGATGCCAAATCATTCGGAGTTTATCCTGTTGAGGTTAAGCTTTATAACGGTATCGGCGCCTCTCTGTTTGTAAGTGTGGGTGAATAATATGGCAGACAATGATTTGCTGGCTCTTAACGGTATTCAGATGCCGTGGAGCGCCGAGGCCGAGCAGGCGGTTCTCGGCTGTATTTTAATTGACAATGAGTGTATTAATTCGGTTCTTGTTCATGTAACATCACCAGACTATTTTTATCAGCCGAGGCATCAGAGCATTTATCGCGCAATGATGACTCTTCAGAATGAAAACAGGGTTATAGACGCTCTTGTAGTTCTTGATATGCTTGTTGCCGACGGAGAGTTTGACAATGTTTCGGGCAGAGAGTATCTGTTTAATCTGACCCAATCCGTCGTATCTACCGAAAATGTAGAATCATATGCCAGGATAGTCAGGGAAAAGTATTATATCAGAACTCTGATTTCAATTTCTGCGGATACAATTGAAAAAGCATCTGCTCAGGAAACCACCGCTGACAGGCTTCTTGATGATGCCGAGCAGAAGATATATGATATCAGACAGGGAAAAGTTAATGACAGCCCCGAAAAACTTTATAATATTATAGTTCCGCCTCTGTTTGATACAATCAGCAAGCTTACCGGTGAAGACAAAGATCTTTATAAGGGTTATACAACAGGTTTCAACGAGCTTGATAACATACTTACCGGACTCAACAGATCGGACCTGATTATTATCGGCGCAAGGCCTGCTATGGGTAAAACAAGTTTTGCTCTCAACCTTGCGAGGAACGTTTCTCTTATAGGAAAAAGAAAAGTTCTTTTCTTCTCTCTTGAAATGACCAAAGAGCAGCTTGCCGCAAGAGTACTCGGTACAGAAGCGAGAGTGTCAAGCACAAAGATGAGAAGCGGCAATATAAGCAAGGATGAAATGAATGACCTTGTAAAAGCAACCACTGTTCTTAAAAACTGCGAATTGTATTTTGATGATACTTCTGCCATAACCGTTCCGGAAATGAAGGCCAAGACACGCCGGCTCGGCGGAGTTGAATGTGTTATCATTGACTATCTCGGCCTGATAAAAGGCGCAACCAAAGCCGAAAACAGAGTTAATGAAGTCAGCGAGATTACAAGAAATCTGAAAAATATGGCAAAGGATCTCAATATACCCGTTATCTGCTGCGCTCAGCTTTCGAGAGGAACGGAAGGCAGGGGAAAATCACACAAACCCATGTTATCGGACCTCAGAGAATCCGGCTCAATTGAGCAGGATGCCGATATTGTTATGATGCTTTACAGAGAAGATTATTACAAAGAGGATTCATCTGATGATTCATCCGAATATTCCGATGAATCGGCAGATGTAAATAAAGTTTCGGTTATTATTTCCAAAAACAGACACGGCTCTGTAGGTACTGTTGATTTTGCGTGGGATTCTGAACACACACTGTTCATTCCGTTTGAAAAGGTTCATAATGATTGATAAAGTCATAAAAACTGCTGAAAAATATAATATGTTTGATTCCGGCGGAAGGGTGATTGTGGCCCTTTCCGGCGGCAGCGATTCAATGGCTCTGCTTCACTCGCTGATTCTTCTTAAAGACAGATTCAATATTACCGTTGAAGCCGCTCATGTAAATCACTGCATAAGAGGGGAATCTGCAGACAGAGATGAAATGTTTGTAAGAAAAGTCTGCGGAGAGCTCGGTATTAAACTTCACTGTATGAAGGCGGATATACCTTCTATGGCAAAGGACAAAGGTATGACTCTTGAGCAGGCCGGACGTATAGTGCGATATGATTTTTTCAATTCCGTATGTTACGGCGGTATAATAGCCACAGCTCATAATCTCAATGACAGGATTGAGACATTTCTCTTTAATTTTACAAGAGGATCGACGCTCAGAGGCCTTTGTTCCATTCCACCCGTCAGAGATAATATAGTCAGACCGATAATTGACTGCTCCAAAAGAGAAATTCTGGATTTTTGCGATAAAAATAATATTATTTATGTTACCGACGAGACTAATTCCGATACTGTTTACGCCAGAAACAGAATAAGGCACAAAGTCTTTCCCGAGCTTCTTGAAATCAATCCTTCTTTTGAATCGGCCGCTCTCAGATGTATCTGCTCTCTTAATGAAGATGAGACATATCTTTTTAACAGCGCAATGCAGGTTTATGAGAATTCAAAAACAGATCACGGTTACAGTATAGATACTCTGTGCGATGCTCCCGAAATTATCAAAAAGCGTGCCGTCGCATACATACTTGACAGAGAAACCGGCGCGGATATTGATATGACTGCGGTTGAAAACATATGTGAATCTCTCGTAGTATATAAAGAATCGGGCAGGGGAATGAAAATCCAGATTCCGGGAGGATTATTTGCACGGACAAGAGCGGGTATTCTTGAATTCGGTTTTAAAGATAGATCCGGAAATGCAGAAATGATTATGCTTGAACCCGGAGAAAATATTTTCGGATCATATCTTATTGAATTAGATTATAATGTCGAATTAAATAATTATTCACAGATTGTTTCAAATGAGTTATCCGTTTTTAACGGGGATTCTGCTATTATCAATGGCAGACTTTACGCGCGCACGCGCGAGCCGGATGATAAAATCCGCTTTAAAAAAAGAAGCATTTCAAAATCTCTCAGAAAAATACAGAACGAAAAACAAATGCCGCCTGAAATCCGTGATTCAATTCCGGTTATTTGTGATGATAAAGGTTTGCTTTGTGCCCACGGATGCGGAATTGATGAAAGATTTGAGATTACAGATAAAACCGAAAATATAGCATTAATCAGAATAACGGAGTTATAAATATGCTTAATGATATTGAAAAAGTCTATTACAGCTGTGATGAGCTGCATGAAATAGTTGCCCGCCTCGGCAGACAGATAAGCGAGGATTATAAAGACAAGAATCTGCTTATGGTCAGTATTCTCAAGGGATCAGTTATATTTATGGCGGATCTGATGAGAGAGATAACCATTCCGTGTGAAATAGATTTCATGTGTGTTTCATCATACGGCAACGAAACCGAAAACAGCAGCGGTATTGTAAAGATAATAAAGGATCTTGATATCAATATTGAAGGATACGATCTGCTTATCGTTGAGGATATTCTTGACTCAGGCAGAACTCTTAATAATGTCATCAGTCTGCTTAAACACCGTAATCCGGCCAGTATTAGAATCTGTACGCTTCTTGATAAACCCGAAAGAAGAGTTGTTGACCTTTACGCAGATTATTCCGGCGCAGAGGTACCGGATGCTTTTGTGGTAGGCTACGGTCTTGATTATGCTCAGAAATACAGAAATCTGCCTTATATAGGCGTTTTAAAAGAAGAGATTTACAGTTAAAGGGGGTTGATTTTTTGGAGAATAAAAACAAGTCAAATAAAAGCAGAATATTTACACTGCTTCCGTATATTCTTATTCCTCTGATAATCATACTTGGTGTATCATACTACGCGGAGCATCAGACAAAGGAGAGGCCCGAATACTTTGAGATAGTTTCTTTATTTGAAAATAACAAAGTCGATGAATACCGTCTCAATCTGAGCAACGGCAGTCTTACATACCATCTTAAAGGTGAAGACAGTAAAACATTTCATTCCTATACCGTTCCCAGTGTTGATCTTTTCATTGAAGATATTCACGAAAATGTCATTAAACACAATAAGCAGTATCCGGATAATATTATCAAGGCAAAATATATTTCCGGCTCTTCGGGCTCGGTGATTCTCTCCATTCTTCCCACTTTAATACTTGTTTTACTGATGTTCGGTATGCTGTTCTTTATGTTCAGGAGAATGAATCAGACCATAGGCAGCGAAAACAATAAAACAATACAATTCGGTAAGGCAAGAATCAAAAAGGCGATTGACGAAAAGCGCAAGACCACTTTCGCCGACGTTGCCGGAGCAGACGAAGAAAAAGAAGAACTTACCGAGATTGTAGACTTTCTTAAAGAACCAGCTAAATTCAATGAAATCGGCGCCAGAATTCCAAAGGGCGTTTTGCTTGTAGGCCCTCCGGGTACAGGTAAAACCCTGCTCGCCAGAGCAGTTGCAGGCGAAGCCGGCGTACCGTTTTTCTCAATATCCGGTTCGGATTTTGTAGAAATGTATGTCGGTGTCGGCGCTTCGAGAGTAAGAGACTTATTCGATCAGGCAAAGAAAGCGTCACCCTGTATCATCTTTATAGATGAGATTGATGCAGTCGGCCGTCACAGAGGCGCCGGCATGGGCGGCGGACACGAGGAAAGAGAACAGACTCTCAACCAGCTCCTTGTTGAAATGGACGGTTTCGGAGCAAATGAAGGCGTTATAGTAATCGCGGCAACAAACAGACCCGATATACTTGACCCCGCGCTTCTCAGACCCGGCAGATTTGACAGACAGGTAACAGTAAACTATCCGGATCAGAAGGGCAGGGTAGAGATACTTAAAGTTCATGCTAAAGGAAAACCTTTTGCTCCCGATGTTGATTTTGAAAGCATAGCACATGCTACCGTCGGATTTACGGGTGCCGATCTTGAGAATCTCCTTAATGAAGCCGCTCTTCTCGCGGCAAGAAACGGCAAGAAGTCAATTACCATGCTTGAGATTGATGAAGCGGCTCTTAAAGTGGAAGTAGGTTCCGAGAAGAAATCTCATAAAATGACCGAAAAAGCAAAACGTCTTACCGCTTATCATGAATCAGGCCATGCTGTTTCTGCATATTATCTTGAGAATACCGATCCAATTCATCAGATTTCGATTATTCCCCGCGGTCTTGCCGGCGGATACACTCTTTACAGACCGGATGAGGATAAATCATACAGATCAAAGAATGAAATGCTTGACAGTCTCGTAAGCCTTCTCGGAGGCCGGGTAGCTGAAAAGCTTATTATCGGCGATATTTCTACCGGCGCTTCCAATGATATTCAGAGAGCCACTCAGATTGCAAGGGATATGGTCACAAAATACGGTATGAGCGATAAGCTCGGACCTATTTCCTTCGGTGAAGAGAATAACGAAGTATTCCTCGGCAAAGATTTCAGCCATGTCAGGAATTATTCCGAGAATGTTGCTTCTCAGATTGATGAAGAAATCGAAAGACTCATAACGGAAGCTTATGAGAGAACCGAAAAGATTCTTACCGAGCATATTGATAAGCTTCATGAGCTTGCCGCTTTGCTTCTTGAAAAAGACAAGGTCGAGAAGGATGAGTTTTACAGGCTTATGTCAGGCGAGAAGTTTGAAGAGAGTGTCAGCGATGACGTTTCTCAGCCTGACGGTTTATCAGAGAATACAGACGGCGGCGAAATTACCTCAAGCGAATTCTGATAAGAATAAAACCCGTTCCGGTCGGAACGGGTTATTTTTTATTTACTTTTAGTCTTTCGCATAATTCTTTATCCGGAGTTACCCACATTGTATTATATGTGTGATAAATCACTTTTCCGGGTTTTGATCCGGGCGGTTTTTTCAGGTGTCTTATCTCGGTATAATCAACTGCGACCTGTGAAGAATCGCCGGCAGAACTGTTATAAGCTGCTATTACAGCCGCCTGTCTGCAGGTAAGCTCGGGTAAAATGTCTCCGTTTCCGAT
>CADBOL010000245.1 GCA_902796295.1 Oscillospiraceae bacterium | reverse complement strand
AGGTTGCCGAGGAAATACAGCGCATTGTCTATAGTGGTAAGGTTTGCTTTGAGAGTAACGGTAGCATACCACTCATCAACAACGGGCTCATTTGACAGGTCGATATTGGCCTCGTGAAGAAGCATTTCAAGCATATCGACGATATAGCCTGCGCCCTGTTCAACTGTGAACTTGTATTTCTCTACACCGTCGTCATACTCTGTCGGGTAGAGGGTGGCCGGCTCGTAAATGTTAACGTCTGTCTTTGCAAAAGCAGTGGGAACAGCCACTGACAGGAGCATAATGACGGACAGTACAAGCGCGAGCACCTGTTTTGCCTTTTTCATAAAATGCACCTCCGTAGAAATTACCCTTGAACCGGCTCACGGTCTGCCGGGGTTTTCATCCGTTCTTCGGGGCTATGACCTGAGGCCGCAGCCCGGAAGACCGGAACCCGAAACCTCTTACGGCACAACTCCGCGATGATTGCTTTCGCAGTCTTTTCCCCCTGCCGTTTAACCCGTCAGGCGGCTGAAAACCGCTCTGCAAACCTCTCGCACACATCAAGGGCGTATGCATATAAGTTTACGCTTGTATATTAAAAAGGCGGTGTTGCACAATACATACCTTAATTTTAACGTTTTGTAACTTAATTATGAACTTTTTATGAACTAAAGCACATTGCACAAAACGCCCGATTTTTGCTTGTGAAACATAGACAAAAGAATCCTGAAAAACTGAAAATCCCGGTTTTCCCTGCTGTTTTTTCTTCTGCCGGTTTTCTCCGTTTTTTTCCGGTAAAACCGTGTCATCATACGCCGGTCGGCACCGGGTCCGCGGACCGTAAAACCGGCTTGACGGTCGGATAAAAAACACGAAAATAGACGGGAGCCGCGCACCGGCACAGCTCCCGTTTTATTTCAATGGTATATTTTTTTAATTTACGATTTCTTTTCTTTTTATTAATATCCGAAATACTCTTCACAGTATCCGTAAAGCGCCTTGTAATAATACATCTCGCTTATCGGGTCGAGCAGCAGACCGTGACCCGAAAACGGGAAGAATATGTATTCATATTCCGAACCGCTCTCGCTGAAAACCTTTTCCATTGAGAGTCTGTTGCCCTTCTGAACGAGAGGATCATTGCCGGCGTATGCAAATATCGAAGGCATGGTATCCTTATTTACAAAAGCGACAGGCGAGACTGAATCCGCAATCTTTTCCGCCTCTCCGTTCTGCTTCATTTCATCTGTAATCTCGACACCCGCAAGCATTGAGGCAAGACCGTAGCTGCCCCAGACATCAGCGCCCATATCGGAGGGACCTACTCTGTTTGCCGTGAAAGCAAGCTCGATTGAGGAATCCCCGGGTCTCGAGTAGCTGTAGAGCATTGAGAGATGCCCGCCCGCGGAATATCCCGAGGTTGCGAGCTTCGTGATATTGAGCTTCTTTTCCTCGCCGAATTTCTTGATTGCATCGATACACGCGTCAATCTCATCGCACATTGTGAAAGCGGTAACCTTACCGAATACTTCATCAGAATAGAGCGAGTAGCTCATTGTTGCGGTGATGTATCCCTGCATCGCAAGCTTTTTGCAATGCGGAGCCATATCCTCTTTTTCTCCGCCCTGCCATGAGCCGCCGTGGATATAAAGAATGCATCCGTTGTAATCTCTGTCATACGCGTTTTTGGGCACATAAACCGTGACCAGATCTCTTTCGGCCTCGCCGTATCTGATATCTTCATAGACATCATATTTCTCACCCACAAGCCCGAAACAGGATGTGAAAGCGAGAATCAGCGTAAGCCATGCTGCCAGCATTGCCTGCATTTTTATTCTCTCCTTTTTTCATTTTTATATTTTAAGCTGAGCGCGGCCGTTCCCGGCTGCTCTCAGCTTGGTAATTACGCTTCCTTTGTATCGGTTTCTTCCGCCGCATTTTCTTTTTCAATAAACGCGTTGATGTCGTTCTCTCCGCTGTGCCTGTAGGGTTTTATACGGAGAATAATATACATAGCCACGCCGCCGATAAAATTCATAACTGTATCCGCCATGGTATCCATCAGCGGGAACCGCGACATAAATGTTTCCTCATCTTTGATCGGGAACATAAGGAAGATATTGCGGAAATCTCCGCCCGCCTCTTCAAGAGCGTTAATCACATTCCAGTGCTGAGCGTCACCGCCCGCAAACTGGTCATAACAGAATTCAAACAGCTCCCATCCGGTCGCAAAGACAAAGCCGATACCCATCGCGCACAGAACGGCAATCTGAAACGGGCAGGTTTTCTTGAGTTTCATCTGAATGGCGCAGACAAGCTCATAGCCGATGTAAACTGCTTCGGCCGTACCGAGCGCATGCAGAATCTTGTCATACATCGGAAGGCTGTAGTAGAGATTCATAAACGCTCCGCCGAATGAACCGAGGAAAAAGCCGAGCGCCGTAATATTCTGAAATCTCGGGCTGAGATTGCGGAAAAGACTCTTTTCGGGGAAGAAAATCTGAATGATCTCATAAGCGAACATTCCCACAAGGTTTGCCGCCACCTGCTGCCAGGGATTGCTTCCTTTGTAATCGCCCATCGGACCGTGGCCGACAACTATGGTATAAATGAGAGCGAATATCATAAGGCCTCTGAGAATCCACCAATAGACAAGCTCCCACTTGTATACATCATTTTTAATTGTTTTTCCGAAGTTCTTTATATTGTTTTTCACCTCATCATTCCTTTCACCGTGATATCGGGATAATTATACAATAAAAGGAATAAAAATACAAGTTAAATATCTGTAAACTGATATCATAATCATTTTTAAAAAAAGCATAAAAAACTCTTGACACATCTGTAAGCTTGTGATATATTATACAGGCGTCAGTGCTGGTGTAGCTCAGTTGGTAGAGCAGCTGATTTGTAATCAGCAGGTCGGGGGTTCGAGTCCGTCCACCAGCTCCATTAGCATTATAAAATCAAATAAGGAAGAGTTGCCGAGCGGCCAAAGGGAGCAGACTGTAAATCTGCCGTCAACGACTTCGGTGGTTCGAATCCACCCTCTTCCACCAGAAAAAAGGCTT
>CADBOL010000244.1 GCA_902796295.1 Oscillospiraceae bacterium | reverse complement strand
GTGCCTTCACACTCATACAGCCTGACAACGAAAGCATTGCTGTCATCCTCCGCGGGTTTTACCGCCTCCGCGATAATGTTGGGAGCGCCGACAGAAAGGAACTGCTTTTTCTCCGCTTTTCCCGGCAGAGTAAACGCCGGCACATTCAGCTCATAGGCGGGGTGAACAACACTCTCCGCGCTGAAGGCACCCTTGTGAGGAAGCAGCGAATAAGTCATTTCATGGCTGCCGCAATCGCCTGTATAATCGGGGTGAGTGCCGCCCCTGTGAAGCGAGAGACGCAGATTGCAGTCCGTAACGGTGATTCCGTATTTGCAGTCGTTGAGAATCGCGGCGCCGAATCCGGGTTCGCTGATATCGGTAAAGTTACGGTTGCAGACCTCGAATTTCGCAAGCTCGAGGCTGTTGTTGACCGTAGTGGGCCGGTCGATTGAGCCGAACTGGATTTCGCTTTTCGCTCTTGCGGCTTCAATATCGAGATCAAAACCTGCTTTCAGCAGCCTGTGAGGGCTGTTCCAGTTTATGAGCGTGTGGAAGTCAATACGCGGGCTGTCCGCGTAGCAGACCATATCCTGAATAAGAGATGTGCCGCCGCCGATATCAAATGAACTGCGAAGACGGATTTCAACCGGTCCGTCGGAAACAACTTCTCTGCCTTTGAAACCGTGAACGGGTCTGAGATTAGTTATCTCATCGCGGTCAATATCCCAGTTATCATAAGTGAGGGGTACATCCTCACCGAAGAGGAATACATTTAGCGGCTCTCCGCCCTCTTTGCGCAGCTCTCTGCCCGATGCTGTGTCAACCATTGAGCCGATATAGCCGTTTTCGTCAAATTCAATCACCGCAAAAGGCGTGGTGAGCGTTTTCCCGTCATAGGCAAAAGGAGACTCCTGCCGTATTCCGCTCTCAGAAAGCTCTATCGATACCTGCGAAAAGCCGGGTATTGAGAGACCGCCCACTGCGAGCAGCTCTCTGCCGCAGATATCGGTGTAGCGCTGAGACGGATATTCTTTTGCAAGCTTTGATGTTTCAATCACAGCCGGGTCGCTTCGCTCAAATGAGAGAGTATTAAATACTGTGACGGTGTCATCACGGCTTTCGGTCAGATTCTCCGCAAATTCAGCTGCCGCCTTACGGTAATCAGTCAGCAGCTCATCCATCTCTTTGTTATAGACATCATACACCGGCTTTATGCATGTGCCGGGCAGGATATCATGAAACTGATTTTTGAGAAGCGTTTTGAGCCATCTGTCGCTCATAGCGTGGCGGGGCCCGCCCGATAAGACATTGAAGTATTCCATATCGCGCAGAGCGTATTCCGCCTTGCGGTTTTTGCGCTTTATATCGTGCATCTGAGTGAGAGTGCCGCGGTGAAGCTCGAGATAAAGCTCGTCGTGATAAACAGGAAGATTATCTTTTTTTGTTTCAAGCTCTTTGCCGAAATCGCTTATTGACATCGGCTCAATTTCGGGCATTCCCTCCATATTTGAGGCGCGCAGAGATGTTTCAATAAGACCCGGTGTCGGTCCGCCGCCGCCGTCTCCGAAGCCGTAAGCAAGCAGGCGCATATCCGAGGCATCCTTCTGCGAAAGCTCGCGCACACAGGCAATGCAGTCATGGACATCGGGCCAACAGTGAGTGCGGTTGAAATGGGTGAGCACTTCGCTGCCGTCTATACCCTTCCAGCGGAAGCTCTCAAACGGAAAACGGTTGAGCTCATTCCAGGAAATCTTTGTCGTATAAAAATATTTAATCCCGCTCAGACGCATTATCTGAGGAATATTGGCGTTGTAGCCGAAAGTGTCCGGAAGCCAGAAGGAATCCGATGTGTAGCCGAAATTCTCTCTGGTAAACTGCTGACCCTTGAGAAACTGCCTGGCCATCAGCTCACCTGATGTTATATTGCAGTCACACTCGACATAGACGCCGCCGTTCGGCTCATAGCGTCCCTCATACACATGCTTTTTCATCTCTTCAAAAATCGCGGGGTAGTATTCCTTCATCCATTCGCCGTGCAGAGCGGATGACTGGATGAAATTATATGACGGATACTGCTCCATTAGATGCAGAGCGTTTGAATATGTGCGCGCGCATTTGCGGATAGTCTCTGAAACGGGCCAGAGCCAGGCCGTATCCATATGAGAGTGACCGATGATACCTATTTTCCCGAATACCCGCGAGTTTCCGCCTTTAAAGAACGGGCGTGAAATCTCCAGAGATTTTCTGACACCCGTCATAATTTCTTCATCGTCTGAATCTTTCGGGAAGTGAATAAGCTCATCGTTTATTCTCATCAGAGCATTCTCTGCCCTTGCGCGGACAAAATTATCGGCCGACATATGTCTTGCCGCATTCAGAAGCTCGCGTATATCAAAAACAAGAGTGAAAATATCATCGTTTCTTGTGCAGATATCCACACCGTTATATGTATGCACAAAGCCCTGAGTCGGGTCGGGCCGGTAATAATCATCAAACGGGTCGGTATTCGGGTCATAGTGCCCTGCATAGCATTCAAACGCGAGATGAAGCGTCTCTCCCGGAACGGCTTTTCCGAGATACTGACTTGCGTGATGTCCGCCGACAAAATCGCGGTTTTTGCTGTTTATGATTCCTTTCGGAATACCGTTAAGAAAGAAAAGCTGCTCAGCTCCTCCACAGTTTGAAACTGCATAAAGATCCCGGCCGCCGAGGCAGTCGGGAACGGTGAACTCGCCGCAAAGCCACATATTGCCCCACTCTTCGCCCCACGCGGTACCGCGGGCGATGGGTTCAAATCCCGAGTCGGGTACCCGGCGCAGGTGCTCACGGGTATATAAAGCCCTTTCGTTTTCAAGCTCGCCGGCTTTGACGTAAATCATATTCGCGTAAATCTTCATGGCGCTTTCAAGCCTTGAGAAGATTCTGCTTTTCATATTTTCGTTATACATGTTACCTCTTATTCAATATTCAGAATATCGGAAAAACCGGTGATATCAAATATCTCATTGATTATCTCATTGCAGTTTATAACCTTCATTGAGCCTTTAGTATTCATCTTTTTCTGAGCGGAAAGGAGGACTCTGAGGCCTGCGGAGGAAATATAATCAAGATCATGAAAGTCGAATACCAGCTCAGTCACGCCTTCAAGCTCTTCATTTATTATTGTCTCAACTTCCGGAGCGGTTGTCGTATCAAGTCTGCCTGCAATCGCGTATTTTACAGAGGAACCTTCCTGAGTTTTATTGATTGTCATTGTCTGTCTCCTTTTATATTTTCTTGTAAATTATCATTTCCACGGTGTTTCCGGCAATGCCGATTTTTATCTCGTCCGCCAGATTGGCGATAATCGATTTCTCAAGCTCATCCCATTCTTCTTTTGAATCTTTGCCGGCGCTTTCTCTGAATCTGTTCAGTGACCATACGCTGACAAGGGGATCGGAAATACCGGAAGCAGCCTTATCTCCGCTGCCGAAAACAGGGTTGATAAGCTCGCCCGTTTCGCTGTAATTCCATCCGGCCGTATATGCGCGCGGAAGTGTTGAATCGGCGGGCTCGAGGATTCGCGCAAAAATATCGCGGATTTTGCCCATCACTCCCTTGGCGGCGGCGTTTTCACCTGTGGTTGACGAAGCGAGGAGCTTCTCTCTCATCTCGGCATTCATTGATGTCTCGGCCTTGAGATGAAGACGGAAGCTGTCTGTTTCATCCTCTATCCAGAAATCCGCCTCGCGCTCTCCCGTGAGCGCCTGCATCATACCCATCATTTCCTCTGTCAGAAGAATCAGGTGTATGGAGTCTTTTTTTGAAAGCAATTTAAAGGAGGCAACCGCCTCTGTCTGTCTTACCGCCTCCGCGACTCCGATTCCTCCGTTTGTTACGTGAATAATATCAGATTTCACTTAAAAACCCTCCTGTTAATTCAAATAAAAAACTTGATTTATATCTGATTAATGGTAGCATAAACCGCTGCAAATATCAAGCTTCTGCCTTTAAAATCTTACTCTGCGCGGTTATCATAAACCGTGATGACATCCCCCTGTTTTGCCGGGCTTCCGATTACCGGCAGACCGAAACGGTAAGAGACAGGCTGCAGGCGCACGCTCCTTGCGTTCCACCCTGTTCCTGAGTCGATATTTGCGTGATAGACTATATAATCCTCACCGCCCGATGAAACAAAACTGCAGTGCCCCGGACCGTAAGCCGTTTCAGCTTTTTGAAGCAGCGGCGCCGGGCTCTTTGTCCAACCGGAGCTGCTGCCGGGGTTCCCGGTCAGAGTGAGCATCCCCAGGCAGTAATCATCGGTCCAGCTCCCGCTCGCGGAATAGAATAAGAAAACGCTGTCTTCGTGATAAAGAACGGCAGGGCCTTCATTAATAGGCATTCCTTTTCTCTCCCAGCTGTAAAACGGATATGAAATAAGCACGCGGTCCGAGTCGATTTCGAGAGGCGAGCTCATATGGGCAATATAGAGATTCTGCAAGCCGTCGGTCTCTCCCTCCCATCCAGACCAGATAAGCCATAACTCCCCTTTATACTGCATCACGGTGCCGTCAATAGCCCACCTGTCTGTTTTATCGCTGATTTTACCCTCCATCACATAGTCTCCGTCCGGAGTGTCACATGAGAGCACATACATACGGTGATTCTCGTTTGCTCCGTCATCGGCGCAGACATAAATATACCACCTGCCGTCAATGAAATGAAGCTCGGGAGCCCAGTAATCGTATGAATACTCTGTATTTTCCGGGGCGTTATAAACAGTTCTGCCCGGCGTTTTCCACAGACCGGCGAGAGTATCGGAACACTTTACCCCCACACCGTTTCCGACAGAATAACAGTGATAATATCTGCCGCCCTGCTCATAAAACCACGGGTCGCATCCTCCGCCTAGCGGCATTGTAAGCTCTGTTCCCTCCCCCTCCGGCCTTTCAGGCACGGGGGCGGGAAATACCAGATTAAGAATTGAACCCATAAAAACAAATATCGACGCAAAAAAAGATAATATACCCATTTAAGTTGCCTCTTTCCCGGTTTAAACAGCATTTTATCCATACAGACAAAAGTATATCATACCGGGATTTTATCTTCAATACACTTAATAAAAAACCGGCCGGAAATCATGAATTTGAATTTTAATTGATTTAACTCTTGATTTTAACAGATTAAAGTGTTAATATATATCCAAAATAATTTTCCGGGAGGAATTGCAATGAATATCAAATCAGAAAGAATGGACAGACTATTTGAGATAATTCTCGGCCTTGAAACAGTTGAGGAATGCTACGCATTTTTTACGGATCTCTGCACAATAAAAGAATTAAATGATATGTCCAAGCGCTTTGAGGCGGCAATTAAGCTCAACGAAGGCGCAAACTATCTTGATATAGCGGCCGATGTAGGTCTCAGCACCGCTACAATCAGCAGAGTCAGCAGAAGCCTCAACTACGGCGAAGGCGGATACCAGGCTGCGCTTGAACGCCTGAACAACAAAAAATAATCTGCAGGCTGCTTATTTAAGAAAAACAGACAGAAAAGGAATCCTCATCTGAGGATTCCTTTTTGCAATCAGCGGCCGCTTCACTCCCTGAAAACGCCGCCGATTTACGTTGATGATATAATTCAAAAATCTCCGTCATTTACGCTATCGCATATTCTCCGCCGCTGTCTTTTCTGTTTCTTCTCTTAATAATCTTTATCCGGCCTGTCGAGCCGTCGAGTTTTATTATGTCTCCCGTTTCGATTGATGTCATAAGATTTTCGACTCCGACAACAGCCGGTATTCCTAGCTCTCTTGATATGATAGCCGTATGAGAGAGCAGCGAGCCTTTTTCGCTTATAACCCCTTTTGCGCTCGCGAGCAGGAATACCCAGCCGGGGTCGGTCATTTTTGTTATCAGGATTTTATCGCTGATATTGCTGACCTTTTTTACATCATCAACCACATACGCTTCGCCCGTCACCTCTCCGCCGGAGCACGGGATGCCGCCGAGCTCGTCCGCGTCTGTGACAATCTTTGAGGCGTTGACCGATTTATGATTCTTGTCAAATTCCCCGTCTGAGAAAATAAGTCTCGAATATGCGGGCAGAAGCTCATACATCGAATACTGCTTTTTACGCTGAGTGACTGTCTCTGTCATTGCGCGTGGGCTTTCCGACAGCTCTCTGAGCTCATCAAGTGTGAGCCAGAATACATCGCGCGGCTCACCGATAATACCGCAGCGCGAATATACGCCGCCGAGCCTAATGACCGCTTCGCGAACAAGGCCGAATATACGGCTTCTGTTCATGCGCGATTTCTCACGGTGGAGGATTCCCTGCGCCGCTCTGCGGGCAAGAAAAGAGGTAATAAAATCATCGGCGATTGCGGGAGTTTCTCCGCGCGTGCTTTTTTCCATTGCATACAGTTTTTCCCTGTTTTGCCTGTATTCATTTATTTTGGCGTCAAGCATTGAAGGGTCAGTCCTGTAAGTTGGGCTCTCAAGCTTCAGCTCCTCGGGGGCTCTGTCGCCGTATTCCTCAATATAGGCTTCTTTTTTCGCCTCATATTCCTCATCCGTGAGGGTATCTTTATCAATCGCAAGCATTATCATCTCGCGTATGGGCTTCATGCTCTCAATATTTGTGATTCCCGAAATATAAGCGTTTGCCGCGGCTTCATTGCCCGGCATTTTCTTTTTTAATCTGGCCTTGAGCAGACCGGTAAAAAGAAATGCATATGTATCATTGAGCAGTGTGAGGCCCCAGTCCGAAAGGATTCTTTTCTCTATGATGTCATAATGCTCAAAAATCTCTCTCGGGGTAAGCTCGGTTTTGAATTTTTCCCTTGCGTAGCTGTTTATCCTGCGGTATGTCTTATGCAGTTTTTCCATATTGCGCGGAGTTCTGAGAATCTCTCTTACCGTATTTAAATATATTCTCGCCCTGACAAAGGGGGAAACAGAAGTCGAGGGTCTGAAAGCATCCTTGTATTTAACTCCGACAAGCTCCTGCCATACGGGCATGAATTTCTTGTGAAACGGCAGATAGTTGATTATTTCATACCAGTTGCTGATTTTATAATATATCCTGCCGTTTGCACAGCCGACCGTGTTCCCGAAAACAGGCTGCAGTTTTTCAAGCTCTTTCCTGTTTTTAAGAAGCCTTCTGCCGGCGCTCGCAAAAACCCCTTCATACACGCTGTGAACAAACGAAACTGTCAAAGGCAGACTGAGCCCCGGATAGCTCTCGACTATATTGCTGTTGTCAAATATCAGCGGATGTCTGTCCGTTACCGTCGTAATCGGGCGCGCCTGAAGGATAAAGCATTCACCGTCTTTCACCGCGAATTCAATATCAAGATAAGGGCCGAACAGAGCGCAGATTCTTTCGGAAAGAGAGATAAGCTCCTCTACCGTATCTCTTTTAAGCAGTTCCTCCTTTCCCTCATAATAATAAACTCTGTCGGTGGTGTTGTAGTAGTAGGCGGTTGTGTCAATCCTGTCGGAAACAACATTTTCACCGAGTCCCCTGCCCGCAATAATCACACTTTCATTGAGAATCCCCTGCGGATTGGCGGTAAACAGTACACCCGACACATCAGAGTCAACCATCTCCTGCACAAGCACATTCATTTCGAGCGAATGAAGGTCAAGTCCGTTTCTGCTCATATAGTCTATGACGTTTTCATTGAAAAGCGAGCAGACGCAGTCTTTCACGCGCTCACGGATTTCATTGCGCGGTACATCGAGATAAGTGTCAAACTGACCGGCAAAGCTGTGAGAGGAGGAATCCTCAGCCGAGCAGGATGAGCGGACCGCGTATCTGCCCTCCGCCTGCGGCAAGGAGAAATCATCCCTTACAAGCTCCCTTACCGCCGCTTTGAGACATCTGCTCTTGGGTTGCGGCTTGAGATACAGAGTGTTTTCGATCTCCCGGTGAAATCTGTCGGTATCGGCAATGAGCTCACCGAATGGCAGAGCGTAAAAAGCCGGTACGGGCAGTCCCGCGTCTCTCATTGTTTTAAGGTTTTCGATTTTACTTCCGAGTTTCATAATAAGAACTCCTTTCTTTTTGTCCCGCTTACAGTATATATGTCACGCGATTAAGATAACAGTATCCGCCGCATTATCTTTTATTTAAATTGAGATTAAGAACTCATTAAGAGTGATTACCCGATTGATATTGCACTTGAATAAAACCGGTGATATAATGTATATAACAATAAAAGGGAGGAATTAACCGTGTCAAAGATTACGGTCGCGGGCGCAGGTGTCGGCGGGCTGATTGCCGCTATGAAGCTCGCTCAGGCAGGTCATGATGTCACTGTTTATGAAAAGAACAGCGCCGGAGACTGCGGATATGAGCAGAAGGATTCATTCGACGCTTCCGCCGTGGAATATGCGGGTATTGAGATTCCCGGTGATTTTTACGCGCCCGGCAACGAAATCACCTTCTTTCCCATTGATGAGGATGTTGCCCCTCTTAAAATGCCGCCGCCCGAGGGATATAAAAACATAACGGTTGACAGGAAAAAGCTTTTCTCCTGCCTCTCTTCTCTCGCCGCGGATGCGGGCGTAAAATTCGTATATGATACCGAGGTAAAATCCCCTGTTATTCTCGGCTCAAGGGTCTGCGGAATAAAAACGGAAAATGAAACTGTCTACTCCGATCTGATTATTGATGCCTGCGGGATGAATTCACCTTTGAGAAAAGCTCTTCCCGAATGGATGTCAATAGAAAAAGAGGCCGAATCCCGGGATTTTCTTTATGCCTACCGTGCAATTTTTGACAGAAAAGACGGAGACTTCGACACCGGCGAAAGATACAAAATATATGTTCACAGCGACACGGGTTTCACCTGGATAATCACGGAGGATGACTGTGTTGACGTGCTCATAGTGGATTTCAATGAGATTCCCTACTCAAAAGTAGCCGATGAGCTTCACAAGGTCAGCGTCAGAAATCCGCAGATGGGTATGAATCTCATCGGAAACGGTAAATTCATGCAGATACCAGTGCGTCAGCCTCTCGCGGTTTTTGTCGCAGACGGATACGCCGCGGTCGGTGACTCGGCGTTTATGACCTATGCCGTAAAGGGCTCAGGAATCGCTTATTCAATAAAGGCGGGCACTATCCTTGCAAGAGCCGTCGCAGAAGATACTCATGGCCTCTATGAAGCGGAAACTCTCTGGAATTACGAAAAGGATTTCTTCAATGAAATCGGATTTGACGCCTGCCGCATAGCGCTTATAAAGAATCTTTTCCCGTATTTCACCGCAGATGAAATCAATGAGATATTCAGCAAGAAACTCATCACCTCTGAGGAAGTTGAAAAGCTTCTCACGGGCGGATACCGCAAATCCGAGCTTCCGGGTCTCATAAAGGATAAGCTTAAACTGCTCGGCGATGTTCCGGAATTCCGCTCACAGCTGCTCATGCTCATCGGCTGGCTCGGGAAATTCGCCCTGCTCGACTCCTTTTTTCCGGCAAAATATACAAGAGAAGACGCGGCAAAATGGAATGAGCGCTACAGCAAATTCTTTGCCGGCACCCTTCCGGGTCAGAATATTAATGAAATAACAGAGTAATAATTATGAATCTTTCATTCTTTTTAAACAGCATTGTTTTCGGCGCGGGGCTTGCCGCGGACGCTTTCACGGTCTCAGTCGCCAACGGTCTTACCGAGCCGAAAATGAAGCTGAAAAAAACCTGCCTTATTTCGGGCACATTCGCGCTTTTTCAGTTTATAATGCCTCTTGCCGGCTGGTTCTGCGTGCGCACCGTTGCCCGCACATTTGCCCTGTTTGAGAAGGCGGTACCTTTAATAGGATTTGCTCTTCTTATAATAATAGGCATAAAAATGATAGCCGACGCGGTAAAGAACAAGGACGCGGAAGAGAAACCGGC
>CADBOL010000243.1 GCA_902796295.1 Oscillospiraceae bacterium | reverse complement strand
CAGACAGTTACGATTATTACTATGTGCCGTCAGTTTTCTGCGATGAAGAGAAGCTGTATGAGTGCAGCCCCGCGGATGATTACGGCGAAATAAAGCGTAATTTAGCTCTCGCTTTAAAAGCGGCCGCCGGAGAGTAAACCCGGTATCTTTACGGCAAGCCCTGAGCGCGGAAATCCGCTCTCCGGTTCATTTTTCTTTTTTCACACATTGACAATCCGGAAAAACCGTGAAATAATTAACCGTTAAAAAATACAGTAATTGAAAAGAAAGGGGCGGTTATATGAATTTACCTGTCTTTATGCTCAGAATCATCGCTTTCTTTCAGGCGCTTGTCAGTTTTTTAACATTCGGGATATGGTGGACAGAGGTAACCTATCCCACAGACCCTATCGTAATCCCCGCTCCGGAAAATCCGGCACAGCTGCAGCTTGATAATTTCACGCTTGTATGGTCGGATGAATTTGACGGTGACAGTCTTGACACCTCAAAATGGACCGGCTACAAATGCGGCGGCGACAAATCCGTGACCCGTTTGGGCTGCTGGTGGAATACCGATATGGCTCAGGTCAGCGGCGGCAATCTGCATATCAAAACCAAACTCTATGATAAGGGCTACGAAGGCGGAAAAAAAGGCTGGTACAGCTGCGGCATCTGCACAGACGGCCTGTTTGATCAGACCTACGGATATTTTGAGATTCGCTGCATTCTTGCCAAGGGAGTGGGAATGTGGTCCTCTTTCTGGATGATGCCGCATAATATAAATGACACCGTCGGCAACGGCGGCGTTGACGGCGCCGAAATCGATATAATGGAAGGTGTTAACTACCGCTATAAGCTCAGCGACAATGTCAATGTTGTTTCATCGACTGTTCATTATGACGCCTACGGCACCGCTCACCGGAAAAAGACTGTATGCACGCCGTTTATTGAGAATAATGACCCTTATGAGGAATATAATACTTACGGCGTTGAGTGGAATGAGAAAGAGTATATTTTCTACATCAACGGCGTTGAAACCGGGCGCACTGATTTCGGCGGAGCGTCTCAGGTGCCGGAGTATATGATAATCAATTCGGAAGTCAACGGCGTACAGGGCTTTCCCCTCAACGGATGGACGGGCGACGCTCTCACATTTGATTCCGATACCCCGTCGGACTTAATTGTCGATTATGTAAGAGTATATCAGTACAGCCCCGATGCGCAGTGATAACAAGCACCCGGAAAACTTTTTCGCAGACCCGGCATCAGACGGCAAAGCCGGAGTGAAGAGTAAAAATCTTCTTTCAGACGGCGGCGCTGCTGTAAGTCTGAAATATGAAAAATAACACAAATATAAGATACCCTGCCGGAGAACGGATTCCGCCGTTCCCCGGTTTTTTATATGAAGCGGCAGAATTATAAATACTTTTATTCTATTGACCGCCCGCACACTTTCGCGTTATAATATTTACGGTATTCATTGCGCGGCAGGCTGCCGTGTAATAATCATTCTACAATAACGCAGGTGTAATGATGAAGCATAAAGGTATCGCGGCGGACGCGTCCGGATACGGTTTTTCCCCGTATGCTGATGCCGCCGCAAATGCCCGGGCTCTGCAAAAAGCAGTGGCCGAAAATAAAAAAATCACCGTAACTGCCCCGGGCACATATAATATTTCAGGCTCAATCCGGCTGCCGTCTGATACGCATCTGTATTTTTCACCGGGAGTCATCCTCCGCCGTATGCCGCTTAAAGACAGGCTGTCAGAGGGAAATCTCTTTGTGAATGAAGGCGCGTTTACGGGCACATTCAATGAAAACATTACCATAGACGGCGCCCATATAGAGGTAAACGGCGTTGAGAGCGCCGCCATAGCCTCGGAAGGCCCGGCGGAAAACATCCGCCATACGCCCAATGCCGTCACGGGCCTGCGCGGGCATATTGCATTTCTTTATGTAAAGCATCTGCACATCAATAACATAACCATAAACGACCTTATGTCAAAGGACTACGGCATACAGGTATCCGATTTTGAAGACGCGGTAATTGAAAACATACATATCGAGGGAATGAAGGACGGAGTGCATTTCGGCCCGGGCAGGGATTTCATTCTGCGTAACGGAGAATTCCGCACAGGCGATGATGCCATTGCGCTCAACTGCGCGGATTATTCGGTATCAAATCCGAATTTCGGCAGCATCTCCGGCGGGCTTATAGAAAACTGCACCGAGCTTCCCGGCTCGGAAAGCTCCCTCTTTATCCGTATTCTTGCAGGCACGGCGCGCGAGTGGAAAAAAGGAATGAGCATACGCCATTCCGATGCAGTCCGCACCGGAAACGGTATGTACCGCGCAGTTATGCGGCCCGACGGCAGGGAATATATCTCGCAGACAGAGCCGTGCTTTAATGAAACCTGCATGGAGCTTGACGGCATTTTCTGGGTGAAAACGCACAGGGGCTATCCGCCTGAAAGTATTCCTCTTGAAGCCGGATGCAGCAATATCACATTCCGCGGGCTGCGGCTTGAGCAGGAAAGAAAGCTTGCCGTGCTGATTTATACAAATGACGACGACTATCTGCACAGCCTTTACCCGGGCAGCGCGATACCCGGGGTTAAGAATATCCGTTTTGAAAATATAAGTATTCTCAGACCGGTGGAGCGTTTTCTCAGCGTGGAAACACCGGCTGAAAATATAACAGTCCCCGCGGATATATAAGCGGAAAAAGCGGCCTAAAAAACCAATTCCGTTATGACGGAATGAAACAACAATCGGGAAAAGAAAAAATGAAAATCGAGTATTTTATTGAAAAAGAGCGTGAAGGGCAGTATTTTACCATTCCGTTTGACGTGCCCGAAAACGTGATTAAAATCACGGTGAGCTATGATTATCACCGCCCGACCAAAGGCGTTTTCTCAGATCTCAGACCCTCAAACTGCATTGATATAGGGCTTTCTGATGAGAGCGGAAAATTCCTCGGCTGGTCGGGAAGCGCTCACAGTGAAATAAGCGTCGGAGAATTCACTTCCTCCGACGGATATCTTACGCAAAAAATCAGCCCCGGCAGGTGGGGAATCCTCGCCGGGGCTTATCATGTTGAAGACAAAGGCGTCAATGTCATATACAATATCGATTTTGAGTTTGCCGGTGAAAAACTGTTTTTCGGCGACCTTCATATTCACACAAGGGCCTCCGACGGCGTGTTTGACGCCTCGGAAATCGGCAATCTCGCAAAGAAAAGCGGGCTTGATTTTGTCGCGCTCGCAAATCATAACAATTACGCCGAAAACCTGCACCTGCCCTCGATAAACGGCATCACCTTCATTCCCGCGGTTGAGTGGACTCACTATAACGGCCATATGAATTTCTTCGGTGTGCCCGCTCCCTTCGGCGATTCATTCATCGCAAACAACAAGGAGGAAATGGACGCGGTTATTTCTCACGCGCGCTCACTCGGCGCAGTTATATCGGTCAACCATCCGAAGTGCAGCTTCTGCCCGTATAAATGGGGTGACGACGATGCTTTCGAAACGGTTGAAATCTGGAACGGACCTATGCGCCCCGCAAATGTCAGAGGCATCGCTTACTGGACGGAGCTGCTCGGGAAAGGCAAAAAGCTTCCGGCTGTCGGCGGAAGCGATTTTCACAAACCGGGTCCTCTTGTAAAATTCGCAAACCCCGTTACGGGAGTGTATGCTCCGGCTCAGAGCGCAGAGTCT
>CADBOL010000242.1 GCA_902796295.1 Oscillospiraceae bacterium | reverse complement strand
TGCTCAAATCTTATATTGGGATTCCTCTTGAATTCCTCAATATCGAGCAGCATCTCGCTCGCCGCCTGATATCTTGTTTTTGTATCCTTGGACATTGCCCTGTTGACTATCTGCTCAAGCCCGACAGGGATATTGGGATTAATCTCGCTGATTCTCTTCGGATCATTCTGAAGCTGCATTATCGCAACAGATACGCTGTTTTCGGAAACGAAAGGCAGCCTGCCCGTGAGCATTTCATACATAACAACGCCGACAGAGTAGATATCGGTCCTCTCATCAATAGAGAGACCTCTTGCCTGCTCGGGGCTGATATAGTGAACCGAGCCGATTGCGGAATCGGTCATTGTCTTTGTGTTGCTGTAACTGAATCTCGCAATACCGAAATCCGTAACCTTTATATTGCCGTTTGAAAGAAGAAGTATATTCTGCGGCTTTATATCTCTGTGGATAATGCCCTTGTCGTGAGCATGCTGAAGAGCACGCAGGATCTGCATTGTGAAATGAATTGTCTCCTTGATGCCCAGATGCCCCTGCTGCTCAATATACTCCTTGAGCGTGATGCCCTCGACATACTCCATGACAATATACTGAAGTCTGTCGCCGTAGTTGACGTTATAAATCTTGACTATGTTGGGATGAGAGAGCAGCGAAATCGCCTTTGACTCATTTTTGAATCTGCGGCGGAACTCCTCATTGGCGAGAAACTCATCCTTCAGGATTTTGACGGCAACTATCCTGTCGTCGATATTGTCGTATGCCTTATAGACAACGGCCATACCGCCGACGCCGATAACCTCCTGAATCTCATATCTCCCGTCTATTCTTTTACCTGTGTAATCGTCCATACTTGTCTCCTCTCATCGTCATACTGAAACCGCAACGGCGGTAACATTGTCTCCTCCGCCGTTTTTCATAGCGGTTTCCACTAATTTCCCTACATATTCCTCAACCGGATAATCCTGTGAAAGATGAACCAGGTCGCTGATGGATACAAAATTCGTCAGCCCGTCGGTGCACAGCAGAACTATGTCACCCGAGGTAAGATCCTCCTGACAGAAATCGGTCCTTACCTCGCTGTCGACTCCGACAGCCCGGGTTATCAGATTCTTTTTGGGGTGAACCACTGCCTCTTCAGCTGTGATTGTGCCGTCCTCAACCATCCTCTGCACAACGGAATGATCGCGCGTGAGCTGGATGATTTCTCCCTTGCCGGGATTGAGCAGATAAGCTCTGCTGTCTCCTGCATGAACCGCATAGACATAATCCGCGGTAATGACAGCCGCCACGACAGTAGTACCCATACCGAGGTATTTTTCATCGCTCATGGAAAGCTGATAGATGTATTTGTTCGCATACTCAACGGCAGTGAACAAAAGGGATTTAACGGAAAGGTCGCTCATACCGTCATAGTAGCCGCTTTTTATCCTCTCGCGGACTATCCTGACGCATTCGCTCGAAGCAAGCTGTCCTTCTGAAGCGCCGCCCATGCCGTCACATATTATGGCATAGCAGGCTCCGTTTGTAAGCTCGCCGAGAGAATAGGAATCCTGATTGTTTTCCCTGACCTTGCCCATATCCGTCCTGGCTGCAAGTATCATACGGTTCCCCCTTTACTTTTAATTGTCTTTAACCTGAGCTGGCCGCACGAGGCGTCAATATCCGAGCCGAGCTTACGCCTCACCGTAGCGTTGATACCGCCCTTTTGCAGTATTCCGGTAAAGGCCTTCACTCTCTCTTTTGAGCTCGGTCTGAACGGGCTCTCATCCACCTCGTTTACGGGTATCAGGTTGACATGGCACAGCATTCCCTTAAGCCTTGACGCAAGCTCACGGGCACATTCATCGCTGTCATTCACTCCCGAGAGCATAGCATATTCAAAGGAAATCCTGCGTGAGGTCTGAGCGGTGTATTCTCTGCAGACACCGAGCAGCTCCTCTGTATTATAAATCCTGTTTACAGGCATTATTTTATTTCTTATCTCATCATTCGGCGCGTGGAGTGACACCGAGAGCGTGAGCTGGAGCCGCAGTTTCATAAGCTCCTTTATCTGAGGTACGAGCCCGCATGTGGAAAGTGAAATATTTCTCATCGAAATATTGAGCCCTTCGCGGTCTGTGACAAGAGTGATGAATCTCATTACATTGTCAAAATTATCAAGCGGCTCGCCCATACCCATAAGAACTATATGCGAAATTCTCTCACCGGTTTCCTTCTGAGCGAGATATATCTCGGAAAGCATTTCGCCTGCACTGAGCTTTCGTTTGAATCCTCCTATGGTCGAGGCGCAGAATGCGCAGCCCATCTTACAGCCGACCTCTGTTGAAATACAGATTGAATTGCCGTATTTATATTTCATTATAACGCACTCAACATAGTCTCCGTCCCGGAGCTCATAGAGCATCTTGACCGTGCCGTCGGAAGCAACCTGCTTTCCCCTGACAAAACATCGCACTATAGGGAATTTTTCGCTGAGTTCGCTTCTCAGTGATTTGGGAAGATTGAGCATTTCATCATAATCAAGCACAAGATGGGTGTGAAGCCATTCCCAAACCTGCTTTGCTCTGAACCGCTGTATTGAGTTCTTTTCAAACGCCTCCGACAACTCTTCATATGTCATCGAGAGGATATCCGTATCAGTCAAAATCAATCTCTCCTGAATACTGCCATAAAGAATCCGTCAGTATCGTGAATATGCGGCATAAGGGTGAGATATCTGTCACCCGGGGAATATCTCTTTATTTCGGGTAAAAACTCCTCTGTGGAAAATTCCGGATGCTCGCTGAGGAATCTGTCACATACATTTTCGTTTTCGCCGGGATTCAGGGTGCAGGTCGAATAGACAAGACGGCCTCCCTGTTTCAAATACTTTGCCGAGTTGCACAGGATTTTGTACTGCAGCTCCGGAAGCTTGTCAATCTCCGGCTTGTTTTTGAATCTTATTTCGGGCTTTCTCCTGATTATACCGAGACCGGAGCACGGTACATCGCAGAGAATCTTATCCGCCGCGCCGTAATTGGGATTATAGAACGAGGCGTCGGAAAAGAATGTTTTTACATTGGGCAGGCCGAGTCTCTTCGCGCCCTCCTTTATCAGCTCAACTCTTGACTGATAAATATCAAATGATTTGACTATTCCGCCGCCGTTCATCATCTCGGCCATGGTGAAGGTCTTTCCGCCGGGAGCGGCGCACATATCAAAGACAGCGTCGCCTGCTTCGGGATTGAGCGCCCGGCAGCAGAGCTGCGAAGAAATATCCTGCGCGTGAAAGAGGCCTTCCTTATATGACTCAAGACTGTCAACGGCACCGGTGCCGCTGAGAAACAGCGCGTTCTCAACCATATCGCAGGGCTCGGAAATAACGCCTTCCTCCGCGAGTTTCCACATCAGGTCTTCGTTCCCGGTCCTGAGCGTATTCACTCTGACTGTAAGAGGCGGCACATCAAGCGCTCTTGAGGCAATGCCTTCGGCGTTTTCATAGCCGTAGGAATTTATCCAGAGCTCTGTGAGCCATTCCGGGCAGGAATACCTGACCGAAAGATACTCGGCGGAATTCTCTATTTTTTCGGGGAATTTGAGGCCGTTGTCCGCCACTCTTCTGAGCACTGCGTTTACGAGCGAAGCGGCAAAAGAGGATTTATTAACCTTAGCGAGCTGAACGCTCTCGCTGACCGCCGCATGATTCGGAACTCTGTCCATAAAGAGAATCTGATAAGCTCCGAGCACAAGTATTGTGTGAAGCTCGGGCTTGAGCTTCTTTGACGGCTGATTGAGATATAAACTCAGATTATAGTCGATTATTATCATATGATCGAGCGAACCGTAAACGAGATTTGTGACAAACGCCTTGTCTCTCTCGTCAAGGTCGCTGTTTTCCGACAGCATGCTGTCGAGCACAAGGTTAGAGTATGCCGAATCCTTGTGTATTTTCAGCAGCGCTTCAAACGCTGTCTGGCGGGGACTTTTCATTTAAACTCTCCTGTTTGATTCTTCGGCGGTTTCACCGTAAAACGCCTCAGAGGGTATCATAAAAATCTGTTATCTTCTTCTGCCGGAAAATCTGATGAGGATTCTCAGCAGATTTGCAAGAGAAGTCATCATTGCGGCAACATAGGTCATTGCGGCTGCGCTGAGCACTTTCTTTGCGCCTGCAAGCACTTCGCCGGCAAGCATATTGGTTTCATCTATGACTTTCAGCGCTCTGCTGCTCGCGTTGAATTCAACCGGGAGCGTGACAAGCTGAAAGATAAAGAGACCCGCGTAAAGGAAAATACCGGCATAAACAAGGATTCCGAAGCCGAGAATATAACCGAGCATAATCAGCGGAACGGAGATTGTGGAACCTATCTTGCACATGGGAATAATCGCCTCGCGCACTTTTATCGGCGCATAAGCCTGAGCGTGCTGAGCCGCGTGACCCGCCTCATGGCAGGCAACTCCCACGGCGGCAACCGAGGAACCGTTATAGACATCCGATGACAGTGAAATGATTTTGGTCTTCGGATTATAGTTGTCACTCAGAGTTCCGCCTATCAGCTTAATCTGAACATCGTAAATGCCGTAGTAATCGAGGATATTCTGAGCAGCCTGAGCTCCTGTAATACCTCTCATGTTGCTGACGGCGCTGTATTTCCTGTATGCCGATTTCACCTTTGACTGCGCTACAAGTGAAATAATGATACACGGGACAACAAGAAGGAAATACAACGGATCAAATCCCATTAAATTCACATCTCTCACCTCTTATTCGAAAAAACTCCCGGCAACGGGGTTGCCTCTTATATAATCGGCGGTATTCATCGCTTTTTTATTTTCCGCCTGTAAATTCAGTATTTCAATGCATTTCCCGTCTCCGCAGGAAACAATCAGGCGCCCGGATTTTTCCATTATCTCGCCGGGCTGACCGCCTTTGACATCGCTGAGCCTGCTCTCATGAATCTTAAAAACCTTACCGTCGAGCTTCGCGGTGGCGCAGGGCCAGGAATAAAGGCCCCTTATCTTGTTGTGAACCTCTGCGGCGCTTTTGCTCCAGTCAATCGGAGAAAGCTCTTTCGAGAGCATGGGAGCATAGGTGAATTTTTCGTGATCCTGCCTTACGGGAGTAAGCTTATCCTCGCAAAGCGCGTTTATCGTCTGCTCCATTATATCTGCTCCCAGAGCCGAAAGGGAATCGTGCAGCTCCTGAGCATTCATATTTTCACCAATGGGTATTTTTGCGCTCAGAAGCATATCGCCGGTGTCGAGCCCTTCATCCATCTGCATCGATGTGACGCCTGTTTCCGTGAAACCGTTGAGAATAGACCACTGAATGGGGGCCGCTCCCCTGAGCAGGGGAAGAAGCGAAGCATGGATATTGATACAGCCGTATTTTGGATATTCAAGTATTTCCTTCGGCAGAATCTTTCCGTAGGCAACCACAATAACAAGATCGGGAGAAGCGCTTGTGAGCATTTCGAGCGCCGTGCCGTCTTTCATCCTGACGGGCTGAAAAACCGGAATACCGCATTTCACCGCAAGCTCCTTGACGGGCGGCGGAGTCAATATGCCGTGCCTGCCCTTGGGCTTATCGGGCTGGGTAAACACTCCGGTAACCTCATGCCCCATATCAATAAGTCTTTCAAGACACGGGACCGCAAAATCCGGTGTCCCCATAAATACAATCTTCATTCCGAAACACTGTTCTCCAATCCTTCTGTATAGGGTATTTCTCTTTCGGTAAAAAGGATCCCGTCAAGATGATCAATCTCGTGGCAGAAGCATCTCGCCTTGAGGCCCTCACCTTTGTAGAGGCACCAGTTTCCGTCTCTGTCCTGCGCCTTGACTCTGACAACGGCAGGCCTGAGAGTAATGCCACTCTCGCCGGGCAGAGAAAGACATCCCTCCTGCTCTCTCTGCTCGCCCTCAGTCTCCGTTATTTCGGGATTGATGAGCTCGAGATAGTCGGTTTTATCCTGAGAGCAGTCCATAACAACAACGCGTCTGAGCACGCCTACCTGTACGGCGGCGAGGCCGACGCCCTCTGCCTGATACATTGTCTCTCTCATATCGTCAAGAAGCTGATGCAGCCTGGCATCGAATTTTTCGACAGGTCTTGATTTTTTATTCAGGATGCTGTCGCCTATTTTTACTATGTTTCTTGTTGCCATTTTACACCTCACAGCGCCGAATCGGGATTCATATCCGCGAAGACGCTGACATTTCTGAATCTTTTATCCGTACCCGTTTCAATCAGGACTTCGGATATCATAGCCCTGAAATCCGCGGAGTTTCTGCATTTGATTATTATTCTGTATCTGTATTTCCCGCTGACCCTGAGAACCCTTGCGGGCACGGGCCCGAGAACTATTATTTTTTCGCCTTTGTATTTTTCGCTTATCAGAGTGCGTATTAAAGAAAGCACTTCATTTGACGCAATCCTGACCCCCTGCTCATCTTCACCCGTAAGACCGAGAACGCATAAATCGCAGTAAGGCGGATAAGTCATTGCGCGTCTGATTCTTATTTCGCTTTCAAAAAACTCATCATAATCCTGCCTCGCGGCAATCCGGATTATTTCGTTTTCGGGGGTCAAAGTCTGAATAATTGCTCTGCCCTGATTCTCTCCCCTGCCGCTTCTTCCCACCACCTGGGTGAGAAGCGAAAATGTCTTTTCGAGTGACCTGAAATCATCATTGTATAACTGCTGGTCAACCGAAACAACGCCGACCAGAGTCACATTCGGGAAATCAAGCCCCTTCGCGACCATCTGGGTGCCTAAAAGAATATTGTATTCGCCCCTTTCGAAGGCGCTGAAAAGCTTCTCATGGCTGTCTTTGGATGTCGTGGTATCCGCATCCATCCTGAGGATTTTTGCCTCGGGAAGCAGTTTTGAGAGCTCGTCCTCTATTTTCTGGGTACCGTAACCGGCATATCTGACCGCGCTTTCTCCGCATTCGGGGCACACGCCCGTAAACGGCGCGGAATATCCGCAGTAGTGGCATATAAGCCTGTTGTTTGCTCTGTGATATGTCAGAGAAATACTGCACTGCGGGCAAGTCATGACCTTTCCGCAGTCATCACAGACCGCAAATGTATTGTATCCGCGGCGGTTGATAAGAAGAATGGCCTGCCTGCCGTTTTGTATACACTCATTGAGCCCTTCGTAAAGCTCGCGGCTCACTTCGGAGCAGCCCGGCATCTTTTCCGCTGTGCGCATATCAACCGTCTGTACCTCGGGCAATAACGCGCTGCCGTATCTCGCAGAAAGAGTACACAGCTCATATTTGCCTTTAAGGGCCGCGGCATAGCTTTCGACTCTCGGTGTAGCCGAGGCAAGAATCAGAAGCGAATTATTGTATGCGCACCTGAATTTAGCCACATCCGCCGCGTCATATCTCGGGGTCTGCTCGGATTTATAGGTATGCTCCTGCTCCTCATCTATAATGATGAGACCGACATTTTCAACCGGAGCGAAAACCGCGCTCCTGGTACCTATGACAATCTTTGCCTCGCCTTTTCTGACTCTCTTCCACTGCTCTCTTCTCTCTCTTACGGAAAGGGCGGAGTGAAAAATCGCCACATTCTTTCCGTATCTCGCGCAGAAAATATTCATAGCCTGCGGAGTAAGACCTATTTCGGGAACAAGAAGGATAACGCATCTGCCGCTGTCAACAACAGCATCCATCACGCTCATATATACGGATGTTTTCCCGCTCCCGGTAACTCCGTAGAGGAGAGAAACCGCTCTCTTTCCCGAAAAGGCAAGGGCTGTGAGTTTTTCGGAAGCCGCCTTCTGCTCGGAGGTAAGATTAATGTGAGTGCGCACTCCTTCGGAAAGGCCGTAATCCGAAAAATAGTCTATCTCTGTTTCGAAATATTCCGCGGCTCCGTTTTTGACAAGAGCGCTGACAACGGCCGGGGTATATCCCGTGAAGTAACAGATTTCCTTAACCGACGCGGCTCCAGCATCTGTCAGGATATCATAGACCTCCTGCTGCTTCTTGCTCAGTCTTCTCGCGAAATCTTCCTCTGGCAGAGGTCTCACCATTTTTGCCGTAAGATCGGAGAGATTCCTGACAGCGTCAGCTCTTGAAATCAGGATATTTTTCTTCGCGAGCCTGTCAAGCGCCTGCGGATCCTTTTCCCTTGAAAGATTCCTGAAAATCAGATCTTCTTTGACAAAGTCGTTTTTCTCTGAAAGAAAAGAGTAAATCTCACGCTCTTCATCATTGAGAGCCGCAAGCTCTTCATCTCTGACGTCGG